>JBARPA010000104.1:0-6541 GCA_049642665.1 Candidatus Zixiibacteriota bacterium | reverse complement strand
TTGGCAAAACTGTAAAAATTGAACAAACCCAAAATACTTGGGAGATCTATTATGATAAAAATCTGATTAAATCTGTTACCTATGTCAGTTGATAACTCTGTAACCTATCCTACTTGATAATACACTTTAGACCTCCATTGGTGGAAGGGATTGGGGAAACAAAGTATGGAAAGCTAAAGCTTTCCGCTACATCATAATCCCACATTGGGGATAAGGTGGGGCTACCTTTTATGAGATCGGAGCCATAAAGGCTCCTCTGCGAGTAACAGTGGGTTTGTCCCTCTGCAGGATTTAATGGGGAAAAAATGAAGCTTGTCCCTGCTCAAAACTTACTCTGACAAGAATTTGAGCAACCGGATTAAATAAATTTTGTTCTTCCGATATTATTAATGTTTAAGGCTAACAACGCAAGGTTAAGTTTAGAAAGCAGGTGAAATTATGTCATCGGTGTTGGTAATAGATGATAAGGAATCGGTCAGGCAGATGCTTTCCAAAACCCTGGAAACGGAAGGTTACGAGGTGGACGTGGCCAGGGATGGGATAGACGGGCTGAGGAAAGCTAAAGAGAAAAGATTCGATCTGGTATTAACGGATCTGAAGCTCCCCAAAATGGATGGGCTGGAAGTCCTGTCCTCTATGAAGGAACTGGACTCAGACATTGCGGTTATCGTGATGACTGCTTACGGAACTATCGAGACTGCTGTGCAGGCGATAAAACAGGGAGCATTCGATTATCTGGCAAAGCCATTTGATCCGGATCATCTCAATTTCCTTATAAAAAGAGCTCTGGAAAATCGAAGGTTATTGGCTGAAAACGTTTTGTTAAGAGAAGAATTGGCTCTTAATCTGGGGTACTCTGAAATTATAGGTAAATCCCAGAGTATGAGGGAGGTCTCCCGGCTGGTAAAAAAGGTAGCTCCCTCTGACAGCACCGTTCTTCTGTTAGGGGAGAGTGGAACCGGTAAGGAGTTGTTTGCCCGCGCCATTCACAGCCTGAGCAAAAGGGAAAATGGACCTTATGTAGCTATAAATTGTGCTGCCATTCCACGGGAGCTTCTGGAAAACGAACTTTTCGGATCGGAGAGGGGTGCATACACTGGTTCGGTTACCCGTAAAATGGGAAAATTCGAGATTGCCGAAGGCGGAACCATATTTTTAGATGAGGTGGGTGATCTGGATATCGCTCTTCAGGCAAAACTTTTAAGGGTGTTGCAGGAGAAGAAATTCGAGAGGTTAGGTGGAACAAAGACCATCACGGTGAATGTAAGGATGATTGCCGCATCAAATTTCGATCTGAAAAAGGCTATTGAGAAAAAAACCTTCAGAGAGGATTTGTATTATCGTCTTTCAGTTTTTCCAATTAATATTCCGCCCTTGAAACAAAGGAGAGAGGACATCCCCGAGTTAGCTACCCATTTTATAAAGAAATATTGTTTTGAGATGAAAAAGACTCCCAAAACCATCTCCCGGGACGCAATGAGGCTTTTGGAAAAATATCACTGGCCGGGAAACGTCAGAGAGCTGGAAAACACCATAGAGAGAGCCATAATTTTGTGTGAGGGCAAAAGAATATTGCCGGAGCATTTAGCCATAAGGATTCAGAACAACAATGAAATCCGCTTGAGAGAGGGAGCCGGGCTAAAGGAAGTCTCCCAGCATGCCCAGGCAGAGGCTGAAAAAGCACTGATCACCCGGGTATTAAACGAAACCAGAGGCAACAAGAGAAGAACAGCAGAGATACTTAAAATAGATTACACCACACTTTTCGACAAGCTCAAAAAATACAGTATAGAATACTAACCTATCTGCGTTTTTTTGCAGTTCATAGTTATAGGTTGATACTGGTTAGTAAGAATATACTAACTACTAACAACCAACAACTAACAACCAATTAAATATTATTTTGAGAGTTGGAGATACAGAACGCTCCGAAACAATTCAAAATTTATCGATTTTATTGGGAAAAATGGTTGACAAATTAGTTAACAGGTTATATATTTATTATGCGGATTTATTGAGGAAAGGTTAAATTTCGATTTTTAGATCTGAGGGCAATCTTCTGCAAAGGGCAGAGTTTGAGTCTTATGATTTTTATCTACCTTTGAGGAGAATACTCTAAGGCTTTATGGTTGAAAATTTGGGAATTATGTAATTTATAAAGCAGATACAAAGGAGCAAAAATGTCGTTGAGAGAACGAAAAACGTTGGTGTTTGTCTCCGTGATAATTTTGCTTCTTAGTTTGCAGGGTGCAAATATAAGTTGGTCTGAAGAAAAGAGAGCTGCGAAACCGAAAAACAAGAGTATGACGAATCACAGCAATTTATATGAAAAATCAGAAATTACAAAGGAAAAGGTTTATCGAATTGAACTCAATACTTCTACGCCAGAAGACCTTGAATTCTTCAAGAGATTAGGTTTGGAATGTGTGCAAGGTGAGAAAACGCTGTGTAATGTTAATGATGAGCAGATCCAGAAATTAGAGAAATCTGGATATGAGTTTTCTATCATAAAAGAGGGTATTCAAGTAAACAACACCCCATCAAATTTTGGTTTAAACTCATCCTCGAGTGTATCTGTATCTGATACTAACGGCACTAACTACGATATTCCTTGGGGAGAATATTGGGCTTATAGTGAAATAGAAATAGCTGATGCTCCAAGTTGTGCTTCGGTGACCACAATAGATATCCAATTCGACATCATTCACCCTCGTCCATCGGATCTTTTAGTTGATCTAACAAATCAAGAGGAACCTTATCTTGAATATAGACTATGGAATTATGAGGGAGTAGGTCAGAACGATATCCACAAAACTGAAACTAATATCTACTATTTTCAAGGCGAACCAGTCAATCAGATCTGGACTTTATGGGCTTGGGACGCTTACGAGGATTCTTCGGGATATATCGATTACTGGAAGATAACTATCTGGTATGAAATAAAGATGGAAGGTGATATTACTTACTTAAATTATGACATTGGAGAACGCCCTCTTAGACAAGTGGAAGTACAGGTGTATGATTATGTAACTGACGACTATATTTCTAATATTTATTTTACAGATAATAACGGGCATTATATAGCTGATTTTGATTATACCGGCAATTATGTCTACATTAAAATAATTTTTGATAATATGTTTATTCCAATTGCAACCATACGTGACCATGATGATCTGGAGGCAGGACCAATAACTACGGAAAATAAGGAGCTGTTGTATGTAGAACCTTGTGGTGGCACAAAAAATGTATATCTATATAGCTCATTTGATAAGTGTCTCAAAGCAGCTCATATATGGGATTACATTTTGATGGAAAGGGATTTTGTTAGCTATTACACCAATTGGACGAGGCCCCTTATTCCGTGTGAATTGGATGACGATGAATATACTGAACTTTCTGAATATTCATATATAGGGGGGCAGGAGAAAATTTATTTCACTAATGCACTCGAAGGTTGGCAAGATGAAGCTGTGCTACACGAATATGCACATGCTATTCACATGTATGCGCATGAGGATTGTGTTGAAACGGGTGGAGTATTCCATGGGCATGAGCCTGATTGGGTAACTAACTCTAAGTTTGCCTTCTGGGAAGGGTGGGCGGAATTCATGTCTTGCATTGTTCCCTACGATGATCCAACCCGGGTTTACTCGATGAGATATGGATATTCAAATATCGAGGACAATGATTGGTGGAGAGGTGTGGATACTAACAATACAAACGGTTCTGTTGTTGAGGGGGCTGTGGCAAGTGCCCTTTATGATTTGCAGGATGACCATTATGATAGTCTGGACGAATATAATAATTTTCACGGATGGAGCGCAAGTTTATATGACCTCTTCCCGGATATCTTCGCAGTATTTCAACAATACAATCCTGGTACTATAATAGAGTTTGCTGATGACTGGAAGAAATATAATTTTTATTCTCATGACCCAGATTCTGTTCTTTTCTTGAAAAATGCAATGGTCGCAATATTCAGGAATCACAAAATATGGGTACCATTTCATGCAGATGATTATTTCGTTACTGGTCCACAATCATTTTCTCTTTCTCAGAATTATCCTAATCCTTTCAACTCGCAGACTGTGATAAATTATGATATACCTTCTGAGGGCATGGTGAGTCTGACGATATACAATATTTTAGGCCAGAAAGTGAAGACATGTGTTAAAGAAAAAAAGATGCCGGGTTATTACACTTATCTATGGAATGCGAAGAATGATAAAGAAAATAGTGTAGCAAGCGGCGTATATATTTATAGGTTAGATTATAATAACAAACAGGTTTCGAAAGTGATGTTGTTACTTAAGTGAGTTGTCAAGTGTTTAAAATAGATGGAGGTTATTGTTATGAAAACTAAGTATTTCTCAGCCATTCTGATATTAACTCTGGGCATTTGGCTCATCGGCATGAGCTCTCATGTCAGGGAAATTAAAAAGACAATCGATTATGGCTGGGGTCTCGGACAAAAGGACCCTCATTGGAAAAGAGGATTTACCGGTCAGATAACTGTGGATTCTTTACCTGAGCTTAATAAAACGACCAAAATCTTTGTCAAAATTAAATGTAAAACTTATTCGGAAAGTGCTCCTGGATTTAGAGTATGGGGATCTGAGGAATCGGTGGATTACACTCAGCTCGAGCCGGAGTGGCTTCCTCCAATTACTCCAGAAGACGTTTATGAAGGAAGTTTCACTGTCACCCCAAGAGAAATAGGAACTTTCTGGTTGAGGATCAGAGCCTGGGGGGACCCATTTCGAGGGAGTTCGCATAACGTATTCGCGTTTTACTTTACGATTGATGAATCCGGCAAGACAATCCACTTTTCAAACATTGCGGATCACGAGTATATAGATAATGGTTTTTCAGCGCATCCACCGATTCAAGATGACCAGGTGTATATTAAATATGTTAGTGGAAGAGATTTCTCAAATTCATTCAGAATAGCTCCTCTCCCTAAGGTAAATGATACTTCTACAGTTTATTTTGAGTTGGTCTCAAATCGCTACTGCCCAAAAGGGGTCCAGCTTTCTTTTAGCCTTTCGCCAAATTTGGAAATCCTCTTACTTCCTCCCAGCTGGGTCGGAGAGGTCAAAGAAGGTGATGTGTATAGAGATTCCTTTGAGATTGTACCAAAAACGACAGATTTCGCTTCTTTGGATTTGGCAGCAACAGCCTATTCTCCATCAAAAGAGGTAATCAATAAACGAAGAGGAAGGGCTAGAACATCTTTCAGTTTATTCTTTGCATTTGATACTTCAGGAAAAATCAATTATGTTGGTAGGGAGCCTAAATACAAAAGTTCTAAGAAAATGTCCGCTAAAGAATTGGCAAAAAGCAGAGGTGAGGAATATAATTACCCAAAAGGTAACATTAAGGAATTCCTTACGAAACCCAAAATAGATTTAACAAAGGAATAATAAGAAGCATAAGTACAAAGACAAAGGAGGATTTTGTTATGACAAGAAATTATGCTCTGAGAGGCTTTTTTGTATTCCTCTTTGCAATCGTATTGCCATCCTTGCTTCTTGCGAGAACTGAAAGCAGCATAAGCTTTTCTCAGTCTGAATTTTTCTTTTATCAAGAGAAAGGCTTCACCAGAATATCATTGCAGAATTCACGTAGCCTCACACAGGTGGGAGCACCTGAATTACCTCAAAAAGGTATTTCTTTGGTTATCCCTCAGGATGTGAGAGTGAAAGGAGTGAAAATTCTTTCTTATGAGAGAGAACTTATTGAAGGAGAGTTTTATCTATACCCAACACAAGAAAAAGTTCCCATAGGGTATCCTCCTGCTCCTTTTGTAGATCCTGACGCTCAAATCTATGATTCTGAGTTGCCCTATCCGGGGAAGATCATGGAGATTACAGGAGATGGTTTTATGGAGGGATTTCACCTTGTGCATCTTTTGGTATATCCTTTAGAATATATCCCCAAACAAAGAAAACTATATCTATATACTGACATTGAATTCGAGATCGAATATGTCGATGCAAAAAGAAGCTATTTCCAGCCGACTCACACTAGTGAGTCCACCATCAATAGACTCTCATCTCTGGTTCATAATCCAGAAGATGTAAAATTAAACGAACCAAAAAGGATGCTTGCCAAGCCAGGTACGCTACTCTGTGACAGTATTCCTTATGTGATCATTACGACCGATACCCTAAAATCGACCTATGAAACTCTTAAAGAATGGAAAACCAAGAAGGGTACTAAAACGGAGATAAAGACAATCAGTGAAATTGATACCGAGTATTCCGGATATGGTGTGGATTTGGCTGAAAAGATTAAGAATTTCATAATAGACGCCAGAGTATACTGGTATACTGAATGGATTCTTTTTGGTGGCGATGTAGATTCTATACCGGTCAGATATACCTGGCACGGGGCAGAATTAGGGTATACATCCTTGACTGATCACTACTACTCTTGTCTGGATAATATGTGGAATTCAGATGGAGATGATAAGTGGGCTGAGGTCTTTGGAGACATAACGGACCTAGAACCTGACGGGATTGATGTCGGTCGGATA
>JBARPA010000103.1:0-8991 GCA_049642665.1 Candidatus Zixiibacteriota bacterium | reverse complement strand
AGGGAATCCTACCCTGCCCTGAGGGTGCAGCCACCCTGGCAGCTTTGAAAAAGCTGAAAAGAGAAAACAAAATCAATCCTGAGGAAAACATAATCCTGTTCAATACAGGAACGGGCTTGAAATATATTGATAGTCTAAAAAGGTTTCTGCTTTAGAACATCAAAGAGAAAGAGGAGTTATGATAAATCTAAAAGACAAGGTAACTGTAATCACTGGAGCATCCAGAGGAATTGGGAGGGCAACAGCGATTTTATTTGCACAGGCTGGATGTAATCTCTTAATAAATTACCATAACAATGAAAAATCGGCATCAGAAGTTGCATCTGAGGCTGAGAAGTTCAATGTCACAGCAAAGGCCTTCCAGGCAGATGTGTCTAAAAAAACAGAAGTTGACAAAATGATTAACTTCGCTATGGAGGAGTTCGGTAAAATTGACATACTGGTAAACAATGCCGGAATCTGGAAATATGCCGAGATCGACAAAATGACAGAGGAGCAGCTAAAGGAAACTATGGAGTTAAATGTAAATGGCGTGTTTTATGCCACCACTTCCGTAGTTCCTCATATGATAAAGCAAAAGACAGGTAATATCATCAACATTTCATCCACAGCTGGTCAGAGGGGAGAGCCTTTGCATTCCCATTATGCAGCCTCCAAAGGGGCCATAATAAGTTTAACCAAATCCCTGGCAGCGGAGTTAGCCCCGCACAACATAAGGGTCAACTGTGTTGCCCCGGGCTGGGTAGATACAGATATGAGCCACCAAGCTCTGGTTGGAGACGAAAAAAATAAAATACTCAATACAATACCCTTGGAAAGAGCCGGCACACCAGAGGAGATAGCGGGCCCAATACTCTTCTTAGCCTCCGACCTTTCCACCTACATAACCGGCGAGATACTAAATGTCAACGGTGGTTCAGTCCTGTGCGGATGATTAGCTCCTGATAAGATTTTGTTTCTCCTTCCAATTTTGTCTTGACTCTTCAGAAATATTTTATATTATTCTTGAGACATATTTGTTAGCTCTAACTCAGGCAGGGCAGAAGACGAATTGCTGAGATTAAGTTACTTTCTTAATCGGAAATGCCCTATCATATTGCGGGAGGGGTAGATTATGAAGCCGAACAAAGAAATCACCGATGACCTCTTCAAATATATCCTGCCAGATAAGGCTACCGAAGAGCAAAAGAAAGCAAATCCAATTGCCGCGCAGGAGGTAGTGGATGCTCTCAAGGCTGGAAAATCGGTTGATGTTAAAAATGCATTAATTGAAGGTCCGCTAATACTTGAATCTTTGGTCATATCTGGGAAAGTCACCATTCAACATACAACAATCAAAGATTTGGTGGACTGCTCCTATGCAGAGTTCAAGAAGGTAGCAAACTTTGAGAACACTACATTTAAATCACCTATCATTTTGAAAACAGCTACTTTTGAGAATGATGTTATTCTTAATAATGCGGCCTTTGAAGGAGAAGCCAAATTTTCTGGTTTGAAGGTCAAGGGAATTTTGTACGCTCATTCCTCTATTTTCAATGAGAACGCCAATTTCATAGCCGCTCGGATCGGGAGCAACGCTGAGTTCACCGGCGCCATATTTAAACAACGAGTTACCTTCAACAGTGCTCAGATTGAGGGAACTGCTTTCTTTAAGGCCGCCTTTGGGAAAGACGACGTGATGAGACCAGCTACCTTTGAAGGTGAAGCAGACTTTGGGCACGCTCGGATCAGGGGGAGTGCTGAGTTTACTGGAGCACTATTTAAGCAGAAGGCTAACTTCAACAGTGCTCAGATTGAGGGATCTGCTTTCTTTAACGCCACCTTAGGGAAAGACGACGTGATGAGACCAACTACTTTCGAAGGTGAGGTAGACTTTATAAGTGCTCGAATCAGGGGTAGTGCTGAGTTTACTGGAGCATTATTTAAGCAGAAAGCCAACTTCAATAGTGCTCAGATTGGGGGGCATGCTTTGTTTAAACCAGCCACCTTCGTGAAGAAAGAAGACTTGATAACTCCAACAACCTTTGAAGATGAAGCACAGTTTACATTGGCTCGGATTGGAGGTAATGCTGAGTTCAACGGAGCTTTAGTTAAGCAGAAAGCTAACTTCAACAGTGTTCAGATTGAGGGATCTGCTCTTTTTAACGCCACCTTTGGGAAAGACGACCTGATAAGACCAACCACTTTCGAAGGTGAAGCTGACTTTGGTCACGCTCGGATCGGGGGTAGTGCTGTGTTTACCGGAACTTCATTCAAGGGACGAGCTAACTTCAACGGTGTTAAGATTGAGGGGTCTGCTTTTTTTAACGCCACCTTTGGGAAAGACGACCTGATAAGACCAACCACTTTCGAAGGTGAAGCACACTTCGCATGGGCTCGGTTCGGGCGCAACGCTGAGTTTGCTGGATCCGTATTTAAGAAAAGAGTCAATTTCAACGGTGCTCAGATTGAGGGATCTGCTTTCTTTAAGGCTATCTTTGGGGAAGACGGCGTGATAAGACAAACTACTTTCGAAGGTGAGGCTGACTTTATAACTACTCGGATTGGGAGTAATGCTGAGTTTACTGGAGCTGTATTTAAGAAAAGGGTCAGCTTCAACAGTACTCAGATTGAGGGAGGTGCTTTCTTTAACGCCGCTTTTGGGAAAGACAACGTGATAAGACCAGCTATCTTTGAAAATGAAGCACATTTCACATGGGCTCGGTTCGGGAGTAGCGCTGTGTTTACTGGAGCATTATTTAAGCAGAAGGCTAACTTCAGTGGTGCTCAGATTGAGGGAGCTGCTTTCTTTAACCCGACTACTTTTGAAGGGAAGGTCGACTTCATAGCTGCCAAGATTGGTGGTAATGCTGAGTTCCAATCGGCACAATTCATGCAGGATGTAACTTTTTACAACAGTCAGTTCAAAAGGGATGCCTTTTTTTGGGGTATAGTCTTCAACAAAAATGCAGACTTTCGTAACACATCCCTCGGAACTGTTTTTTTTGTACATCCTGAGTTAAGGTTCGAGGGAGAGGTTGACTTGAGAGGATGCACCTATGATCGCATAGAACCTATCCAGTTTTGGAAAAAGCTCATGGAGAAGCTAAAACCATATGATCGCCAGCCCTTTACTCAGCTTGAAAAGACATTCCGCCTTACAGGACAGGATAAGCTAGCAAATGATGTCTATTATAAGCGCAGGTGTCGAGAATTTTGGGAAATCAAAAAGAATAATCCTCTTGCTTGGATTACGAATGGTTTCCTCTGGCTGTTCACCGGATTTGGAGTGAAACTCTGGCGCCTGGGCTTAGCTATTGCTCTTATTCTTGCGTTTGGAACCTTCGTTTTTCATCACCCCGGGTCGGTAGAGTCAAGTCAAACTGCTCAATTACTTCCTATGATCGGGCCTCAGCCTGAAGCGGATACAGTAGTTTCACTCACTGGTATAGAAGCCTTTTGGGTGAGTCTGAACTTCTTCCTCCCCGTGGAAATACCTTCTGGTTCAGAGTGGAAGGCATCTTATCAGATTTTGTGGGGAGTTAGGTTTAATACCTTTGCCACTATTTTGAAATTGTTAGGCTGGATTCTGGTTCCTATAGGAGTAGCAGGCTTGTCGGGGTGGCTAAAGCGTTAAGCACAAAAAGCTACAGCCAAAATCCCAGAGGTTAATATACCGTGATGAAAAATTGTAGGCACAAATTCTATTCCTGCTGGCACGGATGAAATCCATGCCTGCAAACTACATAACCGGCGAGATAATCAACGTCAATGGCGGGTCAGTCCTTTGCAGGTAGATTTATTAGCTCTTGATAGCTTACTCATTTGTTCTCTTTTCTGGAACTGCCCAACATCCTTTTAAGTATTCTTCCCATATAAAGTCGGATGGTATAAAAACAGGGATTAAACAGGGAATCATTAATTAAACTGCTTATATGAATTAAATTTAATCAAGAGAAATATTCAGGCTTCTTTACCCTGTTCTCTAAGGATTTATATATAAACGTCTTACGCCATTATACTAATTTATCAAATTCAAGGATTTATAAAACAACAGAAAAAAGGAATTTTTAGAAAATGATCTTAAATAGTTTTTGACTTTTTATAGTAATTCATTATAATAGAGGCCCGATCGAACTGAAATGTTACGGACAGGATTTCAAAAAATAATGCATTAATCCCGGAGGAAAAAAAATGGTATTACGCTTACCTCGACTCATCCCCAAGGAGGAGAAATTTTTTGACCTTCTAAAATCCTCTGCCAAAAATCTATTAAATGGGGCTGAGTTGTTAAAAGATTTAGTGTATAATTACACCGATGTGGAGAAGAAGGTAAAGGATATAAAAGAGGTGGAGAGTAAGGGGGATGCCATAATCCACGAGATAATTGAGAAATTAAACAAAACTTTCATTACCCCCATAGACCGTGAGGACATTCATATTTTAGCCTCAGAACTGGATGATGTTCTGGATGCTGTCGAAGGAATCTCATCCAGACTTCTATACTTCAGGATAAAACAACCCACCCCGGAATGCGTTCGCTTAGTGGAGATAATCTCTGAGGCGGTGAAACAGATTGAGAAGGCTATTTCCAATCTGGAACAGTTTGACAACCTACCCCGGTTCTGCATAGAGATTAACCGCCTGGAGAATGAGGCTGACCAGATTTCCCAGGAAATGGTAGGGCAACTTCTGGATCAGGAGCCGGACTGGAGAGTGGCCATCAAATGGAAGGAAATTTACGGTCGTCTGGAGACCGCAGCAGATCATTGTGAAAATATTGCCAATGCCATTGAATCGGTGGTTGTAAAGAGTGTCTGATTTAATTCTCCTTATCGCCATAATAGCTGCAGCTTTGATTTTTGATTTTTTTAACGGGTTCAATGACTGCGCCAACGCCATAGCCACAACAGTCTCCACCCGAGCCCTTTCCCCCCGAGCAGCGATTCTCATGGCCTGGGTGCTCAACTTTTTTGGAGCCCTGAGCCACACCGCTGTTGCCGCCACTGTGGGAAAGGGTGTCATCGATCCCCAGCAAGTCAGTTTGACTCTTGTGTTAGTGGCATTACTTGGGGCCAGTGTCTGGACTGGTATGGCAAGTTTCTCCGGAATTCCGGTGAGCGTAACCCATTCCCTGATAGGGGGACTTTTGGGAGCGGGAATTGTCGCTTCGGGTTTTAAAATAATCGTTTTTCAAGGAATAAAAAAGATCATCTTAGCTATGATCCTTTCACCAATTTTAGGTTTTGTGGGAGGTTTGTTTTTGATAGTGGTGGTCTCCTGGATTTTCAAAAACTCATCATTTCGCAAAGTGAACCAACATTTCAAGCGATGGCAGATCCTTTCTGCTGCCTGGATGGCGTTTTCTCATGGGATGAACGATGCACAGAACGCTATGGGCATCATTGCCATGGCTTTGGTCAGTTACGGCGCATTAGCTAGCTTTAAAGTTCCTTTATGGGTCATGATTGCCTGTGCCAGTGCTATGGCTTTGGGAACCAGCATAGGGGGATGGAAAGTGATTAAGACTATGGGAAGCAAGGTCTTCAAATTGCAGCCGGTTCACGGGTTTTCAGCTGAAACCTCCGCAGCAGCCGTTATTGCTGGGATGTCTCTTTTTGGTGCCCCTATTAGTACTACCCACGTTATCTCCACAGCTATTATGGGATCGGGCTCTTCAAACAGACTCTCTGCAGTCAGGTGGGGAATAGTAAGAAACATAGTTATCGCCTGGATTATTACTATCCCTGCTTCAGGCGCTGTTGCTGCTTTACTCTATTTTATCATTCGTTCCCTGTTTTAAAACTCGTTCTCCCCGCATCTATTTCAAGGATGTGCAATTCAGCGGGATTTAGTGGAGATCAATTAAATAGACAATTAAATTATAATTAACAGTTTTTCCTGATAATTTGTCCATTTAATTATATAAACTCTATAAGTTTATTCCGAAGCTTGGGTCTTTTGTCTTTTTTGAAACCTTTCTGGAATTTTCTATTCAATAGCGTTTTACAGAATCAACTTCTTTAATCAATTCCAATAAAAAGACTATTTGTTGCGTTTGTGACTGTCAGTATAGCCATCGTCAAGATGTCCAATCAACTCGTTGAACTCACCATTTTCGTCTGCCACGAATTGAATTCTGAAATAATCCAGCTCCTTAATCATAAACCAGTTATCGCCCATGGGGGTAAGCTTATACTTAGGTCGGTCTTCACGCTGGTAGTATAACTCATCACCTTCAATCCATATTTTTCTTGGTCCATACTGGCCTTCGTATTTTCGCAGTACGCTCAGCTCGACCGTGACCGGATTAAGTATTGCTTTTTTGCCCTCTATTGTCCATTGAAGTCGGGCTTTTTGATCAGAATCCTCTGTTTTTTCCACAAACTTTTCTAAAGCCTGAAGATGTGCCACATCCAGAGCCTTTTCCTGGGGCACCGGTATATCGGGAGTCACACCTGTTCCTTCCCAGTTGGCACCAGTGATTGGACTTATCGGACGGCCGTGGGGCAGGGCAATGCCGATATTGAGATTTTTGAAGATTTTATAATCCCACCAATTAGCCCCACCACCGGTGATCTCACCGATTATGGTAGCACGTTTCAGGTTCTTGAGGTTATAGGTAAATTCCTCTGCTCCGGAGAAGGTGTAGCTGCTGCTAAGAATATAAATATCCACCTCGGTTAAACGTGGACCTTCAACATACGCTTGGGTCCAGAGCTGCCAAATTGAATCGGACTTGGGGAAATACAAACTGTTTAGATGAACTGGTTCCTTAAAAAGATAGCTGGAAATAAGCTGACCTGTGCTGGGGTCGCCGCCACCGTTTTCTCGCAGGTCAAAAATTATTGCATCCGCGTAGGCTAAGAAATTCATCGCAGCAATTATAGTAAGACCAGCATCTGTAGCATTAGAAAAGCAACGAAGATCAATATAACCAACATTACCCTGCAGTAATTTAATTTCCTTGAAGCAGAAGTTATTCCTGCGTTTTTCCTCAAGCTCGCGCTTCTTCTCTTCATCAGTCAGGGTGTCACTCTCAAATCGAGCCAGCAGCTCGTCGGAGCCAAACCTTACCCAGAGATGCTTATCCTTGCTTATTTCTTGAAGGTCGTCGGTTAACCCCAAGGTGAATTCCCTTAAGCTAGTTATTTTTTCGTATTTTTTCTCCGTGTACAGTTTGCGGACATATAATTCCATCTCTTTAGCCACTTCCGGGTAAACATAATTCTCATTCAATGCTTGAGTAACACTATCAATGATTTCCGCCTGAATTTCGGAATCAATTATTTTATCCTGATCATCTTCTTGAGAACCTGCGCTTATTGCTAAACTCACCAATAGTATAACCAGAAAGATGCAGGCAAATTTCCACTTTCGGGAACTTGATTTTCTGAGTTCATTACTTGAGATTGAATTCATAATCTTCTCCTTTGGCTTACCTTTACCAATAAAAATCACAGACCTTCCTGAGAAGTTTTTCTGTTAGTTTGAATAATGCTTTATTTACTGCGTTTGTGGCCATCGGTCTGGCCGGTGTCATAGTGACCAATTAGCTCGTTTACCTCACCGTTTTCGTCTGCAACAAACTGTATCCTGAAGTAGTCCAGGCCCTCCAGCATAAACCAGTGATCCCCCATGGGTATGAGTTTGTATTTTGGTCTTTCCTCACGCTGATAGTAGATCTGGTTATCTTCTATCCAGATTCTTCTGGGACCATACTGTCCCACGTACGCCTGTAGTTTGCCGGGTTCGATTGTGATTGGATTTAATATTACTTTCTTCCCATCTACTGCCCATTGAAGTTGGGCTTTTCGACCAGGATCTTCGGTTTTCTCCAGTATCTTGCTTAATGCCTCAAGATGAGCCACATCCAGCGCCTTTTCCTGAGACACCTCTATGTGAGGGGTTATACCTGTTCCTTCCCAGTTGGTACCGGTGATGGGATTGACTGCCCGGCCAAAGGGCAATGACATTCCGACATTCAAGTTTTCAAAAGCTCTTATGTCGATAGGGTGGGCCCCGCCGCCGGTGGTTTCGCCGATTATTGTGGCACGCTCCATGTTCTTGAAATTATAGGTGAATTCCTCTGCCCCGGAGAAAGTGTAGCTACTGGTGAGTACGTAAAGATCAACATGCGACATACGAGGACCCGGGACATATGCGTGGCTCCAGAACTGCTCGGTCGAATCTGATCTGCGAATATAGAAGCTGTTGAGATGTTTGGGCTCATCAAAGAAATAGCTGGAGATAAGTTGAATCATACTGGGTGAGCCACCGCCGTTTTGACGCAGGTCGAAAATAATGGCATCCGTATAAGCCAAAAAATTCATTGCGGCAATCGCTGTCATGCCAGCATCAGTAGCTTCTGAGAAACAACGAAAGTCTATGTATCCAACGTTGCCCGGCAGAAGCTTGATCTCCTTGAAGCAGAAGTTGTTCCGACGCTTCTCCTCAAGCTCGCGCTTCTTCTCTTCATCAGTCAGGGTGTCACTCTCAAATCGAGCCAGCAGCTCGTCGGAGGCAAACCTTACCCAGAGATGCTTATCCTTGCTTATTTCTTGAAGGTCTGCAGTGAGTTTGTCAGTGAATTCCTTCAGGCTGGTGAGATCTTTGTATTCTTTGTTTTTGTACTGCTTGCGAAGGTGCTTCTCCATCTTTTCAGCCACGTCGGGGAAGACGTAGATCTCGTTGAGTGCCTGGGTTACACTGTCGATTACCTCCAGTTGCATCCGGGCATCGATTTTCCTGTCCTCCGAGTTTGGCCCTGATGTTTGTGCTTGTGCCTGGTTTGAAAACGATCCAGCCACCGATAGCAGCGCGATCAAAAACAACGGTGTTAGAGCTTTAACCCAGAAAGCTCTCAATGTAATGACGGTGAAAAATCCGCCTCTGTGCATTACACACCTCCTGATTGGTTTAATGGTTTTTTTGTTTTTAATTCCAAACTCATTGCTATTGATTCCCGATTATGAGGAGTTGCCCAGGGTTGTGCAGGGGATATCTCCACGA
>JBARPA010000102.1:0-1921 GCA_049642665.1 Candidatus Zixiibacteriota bacterium | reverse complement strand
GCCTCCACTACACCCACGGCTGAAAAAGCCCAGCATGACCCACAATTACCCTGATCCTTTACCGAGGTCATCCAATTATATCCGTTATAGTCCGTCCAACCAAAAGAGGACGGAACCTGTACACCTAATGAGGCTTGGCCGGCACTCTTTTCATTCTCCAATGGAGGCACCGTCCTCCCCTTTTCGCACTTCTGGCTTAAATCCATCAATGCTGTGACCGAACCCACCAGGTCCCCCTGTTTGGAAATACATACTGCATATTCTTTTGAAAACGCATTCTTGCCGTCGGCACGTGTCTCTATATCATACCCCTGCTTTGCGCAGTAGGAATACTCCTGTCCGCATTTGCCCTTCAGGAAATCCCAGGCGTCGCATTGACTCCTATCCGGAAATATGCAGATTCCTCTCTGACCGGATGAATCATCGATAATCCGGTATTCATATCCCATTTCAGTACAATAAACCGCGGCTGGGTTTGCCATCCCGATCCCCCCACCTTTTCCGGCACCCTTAGATTCTCCGCAGGACTTGGCTGAGACTACGTTTGAACCACAGGCCAAATAAAGGCCAAAAAAAAACGCCCCGACCAGAACTACTGACATCCTTTTGGACATCTTTCAATCTCCTGCTAAAAGTTACTCAAGCTAAAAAGAGCAAAAGACAGCCCGTGAGCATCTACTGATGATTTCAAAAAGATTCTGTATTTAAGCTAATAAGAAACCTTTAAAAGTCAACTGAATATCTTTAGGTGAAATCCAAATTACTATGGAGTTTGAGAAAAACTAAGGTTTTTCTTTTAGGTTCTCAGTGTTTATTTAAAAGAATCATCCCTCAGCAAAGTTTAAAACAAAAAAGCGGAGGGTCAAGTCCTCCGCTCAGGCATTAAGAAGTGGGTAGGACAAGGTCTCCTGACCTTGTCCGAATAGTCCTGGGTCAGGAGACCCGGAGCTATCCCTAAATGTTATTAACAGGGGGGCGGCCCATCTTTGAACAGATAATTTACCAAATAAACAGCATCTATGATATCAACAGTATCATCGCAGTTCACATCTGCAGACTGGATTGGTTCAGGAGCGGGACCATCCTTTAAGACATAGTTAATTAGATATACCACATCTGAGATAGTTGTTTCCCCATCTCCATTGGCATCACCGCGTAAGAAAGCGTAGAAACTCCAGGTTTGAGTTGACCATGTTTCTACTCCCCACACATCGTAAGCTTTCGCCTTCCAGCAATATTCCCCGATATCAAGAGTGTCCGAACAATTGCTGGTCAGGAGACTATCATGGATAATTGTGGAATCAGGATGAAATACTAATGAAGTGCTGATGTGCAGATCATATCTGACTGTGTCCCCGGGATCGGGGTCTACAGCATTCTCCCAATCAAAGGACACCTCAGCCGGAACCAAAGCACTGTCCTCAGGCGAAAGCAGTGAAAATAGACCAGGAGGGTTATTTGTGGGACACTCGGGGTAGTAGTCAATCCCATCGCCTGGTCCAGGGATCTCGTAGTAGTCGGGGTAGCCAGGATTGGCTTCACAGTCAGACCAGCAGTTACCGGTGTCAGCCAGATTCCATCCATTGCTGTTTGAACCGCTATTTTCGTAGGCGTTAATGCGATTGTTTACGAAGTCATTCTTCCAGAAAAGGTTGTATTGGGAGTTGTCTAAGTATGCCCCGTAATCGTAATCCCTTACTACACAGTTCGAGATTGTCACGTTCTGCTTGTTAAACATGTTAATCCCAGTGCCTGAGCCAATGCCGTCAATGATATGGTCGTTGCAGTCCAGAGTTATTCCATCAGCGTCGATTGTTAAACCATCACCAGAGCAGTTTGAGAGGTCTTTGTTTAGAACAGTATTGCTGACTATGGTGCACCCACAGTCTACCTTGTCAGCATAGTAAACATAATTCTGGAT
>JBARPA010000101.1:0-13228 GCA_049642665.1 Candidatus Zixiibacteriota bacterium | reverse complement strand
TTTCTACCCAGCGGAAATAGATAATGCTATATTTGAAGACGTATATCGCACCCCTAATGGAGGTAAAACAACTGAGAATAATTCTAAACTTAACCTCAAACCATTTCAAGGTGATTGGAGAGTAGCTCATCTTCATGCAATTAATCATGCTGATGCGGTCATTGCAATTGGTGGGAGTACAAAAGGCACTTCCACCAGTATATATTCTGCCGAAGTAATGAAAAGAGCAGTCATTTTAATACCTATTTTTGGTGGTGCAGCGCGTGAAGCATGGGGATATTTTCATGGACGCTACTACACCGACATTGAAGCAAATCAACTCCAGTCCTTTAAAATTGAAAAGGATCCTACATGGGGAAGCGAAGTTGTTAAAATCATTGAAAGTCTAGCACATCGGAATAGTCTATCGCAAAAAGGTTTGGTACTTACCTCAGTTATAGCTATATGTAGTATTGTTGGATGGGCGTATCTGTTTTCTACACTCGATAACGCCATATCGAAACAGTTATTCGTGTGGCTTCTACTAACATGTGCTTCAATTTGTGGTAGTATGTTTAGAATAATTCTTAGAAATATAGGAACTTTTCAATCTAAATGGTCTACTACCCATCCTATAGTTTCTGTTGTTGCTGGATTAATACTTGGCTTTGGTTTCATTCTACTAGCTCAAGGAGCCAATTTATCTCTTAATGGAACTACTATCCAATTAGACACTTTAGAAGAAGCAAAACGTGTTGGTGGAACATTATCCTTACTACTTTTTTCATGTTCTCTGTTTCTTGAAGCTGCTTGGAGGGCTCTATCACAGAAGTTGGCAAAATACTTTAATGAGGTATAGTAAACAATTACCTTTTACCAAATGAACAGTGTGAAAAATATATGAATTATTCCCATCATTCTACATCAAAATCTAAGCTAAACAGAATATATTCAAGCATCTCTCTTGTAATATCCGAGTGGGAGAAATCTTTATCCACAGCAGCGTTAGTTGGAAGTGCATCACCAGTGAGTTGCGAACCCCAAAAAGCATATTCAGATATTGATGTTATTGTTTTATGGGAGCGTCCGGTTAATACTAAAAATATTGTTCAGTTTCTCAAAAATCAGCTACAAAAAATTGATAGGCGTTTTACCATTGTTGAGGGTTGGGGAGTTGTTTCTACTCAATCAATGCAGGCTCCTGTAGTGCACCTTCACAGTGCTCCAGTGTATGCTTATTCCAAACATAGTAGCCTATATCGTCGGGCTTTAGCTAAATACACAAGCTTCGTGGGATATTCACTTAATAGATACTCCCCATATTTCAGGATGACGGTTGAAGAACTCTTGGAAGATCGGTTAGGTCCTTTGGCACTTCTCGATTTACTGTTAAATCTTTCCTTCAAAGATACAGTCTGGCGATGCAATAAGAATCGTTGGTTTAAAGAAGTTGTTAATCATCAGGTGGCTGATACTATTGATTATGTGTTATATTCTGTACTTCATAGTATCCGGAATACTTTGAGATTATTTGACCTATATGAAGAGTTTTCCCCATTATCAAGCTTGCGGAATCAATGGTCTTTTGCTGGTGGTCCAAAACAAGATATATTAAACCGAATCATCATGATGAAGTACAAAAGACGGTCTGGACAATCTTTCAGTTCATATGCTATTGATCACGCGTATTTTGATGCTATAGAAATTTTGAATTCTATAATAACATGGATCAAATCATCGAAAAAAGTGACATTATTCTCTGTTAGTAACCAGTGGCAAGCCGAACCGAAGTATGGAGAGGAAGTAATCCCCAGATCAGGTGAGATTATATGTCTGTGAGAATCCTCACACATTAAAAATTCTGGTCTATTAGTATAGTTAATGCCCAAGGATTGACATTCTCTAATGCTTCTAGAATTGGAATTATCAATGCTTATGATTTCAGCGCTCAGCATTCTGATGTTTCGGTAATAGAAATTACACAAGCTCATTCATTCCTTAACATCGGCATTTCTCCCCCCTTTGGCTGATCTTGAAACTGATACCAATTCATTATTACAATTTCAAAAGAGTAGGTCTTTCTTCTTGACCTTTGGGAGTGAATTGTTTACAATTGCATAAACTAATCAGCAATCGCCATTTCTTCTATGTTGTATAATATATTTGTTAACATTTAAAAAATTGAGTTTGAAAGATGAAAAGAAATATTTGTTTTATACTGTTTTTAGTTTTTGTATTTACCTGCAATTGTGAGACAAGTGTCCCGACAGAAGAGACAAAATTATGGCCTGAAATCGAACCGTATCATACTGATTATCTTAAGGTTTCAGATATTCATGAAATCTATTATGAGCTGAGCGGAAATCCTGAGGGCAAACCGGTGTTTGTGCTTCACGGTGGTCCGGGTGCTGGATCTTCCCCAAGTATGCGCCGATTCTTCAATCCTGATAAATTTCTCATTGTCCTGCACGATCCGCGCGGCTGTGGTAAGTCTAAACCTTTTGCGGAAATCCGCCAGAATACCACCCAAGATCTTATTGAGGATATCGAGCGACTCCGAAACCATTTGAAGCTTGATGAAATTATTATATTTGGCGGTTCCTGGGGTGCTACACTAGGATTGGCATATGCAGAAACTTATCCTGAAAATGTAAACGGCATGGTTTTACGGGGAATATTTACTGCATCTAAAGAAGAAATCGATCATTTCTATCATGGGAGTGTGAGCAAATTCTTCCCGGAAACATATGATAAATTCCTTTCTTCACTTCCAGAACCAGAAAGGCGACCATTGCCTGATTACCTCCTGTCATTAGTTCAGAGCAAAGACTCAAGCGATAGGGCAAAATACAGCAGAGCCTGGGCAGAATATGAGCTAAAGCTTTCCAGTTTGGAATTTCCGGACGAAGTAATGGATAATATTTTCAAGGAATTCAATCCTTATGCTTTTGCTCTTCTGGAAAACTTTTATATGGCAAATGACTGCTTTCTGGAGGAAGGTCAACTGGTCCGGGATCTGCATAAGATTCGCGATATCCCGCTGGTTATGGTAAACGGTCGATACGATATGGTTTGCCCGCCCATTACAGCTTACCGAATACATCAGGAACTGCCCAAATCGAAACTGGTAATCGCTGAGGCAAGCGGACACTGGATGGGTGAGAAAGGTGTAGAAAAAGCAATGCTTGAGGCAATGCGCGATTTTGAATAAATTTCTCAGATGCATTAGTAATAGAAATTTCCGAAGCTGTTTTGTTAATTGGTATCGGCTTTTCTCTCACTTTTAGCGGGATCTTGAAACTAATGCCGATGTATCATGAAACTTATTAAGGCAGAACACTTCCAACAAAAATAGCGCAAACGAAAAGTTTCGTATAATAAAGATATTTTTATACTTTTAATTTTTCGAGGTCAGACGCTTTTATATCTTCTTGTTTTAGTAGCCGGTTCGGGATCATAGAAATAAAAGAAGAAAGTTTATCTACGGGACGACGGAGCTTTACATCGAATCTACTTTTAACAGAAAGAAGGCTTAGTGATCTTCTTGCTCTAGTTAATAGGACAATGAACTGACAAGCTTCATCATCAGAAATACTATGGGGATTCTCAGGGAAAACATCATTTTCTAATCCTAGAACAAAGACATGGTTAGCAGAGAGCCCTTTAGCGCCAAGGTAGGTTGTTAATTTGATTTTAATTTTTTTATTCGAAGAATCTTCCTGAGGAGTGGTCTTATCAAGAGAAATGCGGTTGATTTTATCTCTGTGTTTTTTTATGTATTCTCCTGGTAAGAAATTTATAAGGGAGTTACCCTTCAGGCTCTTACGAATTAAATTTCTATCCTTTTCTAAGCTGGAGTCAATGGGATCTATAAACATGACTATTCTCCAACCAAGGTTTGATTTTTCATCTCTTCTAATAAATTCGTAACCGTCACTAATAGAGATTTTGGTAGGTTCCTTCTTAAATTCAATTTCAAAAATATTTTGGTCCAATTCCTCATCTTTAATTAAGCTCTCGTTCACGTCCTGCAAATAATGTGATATTCGCGGAGGGCCAACGATCAAAAATTCAGCTTCATGCTTTTCGGTGGGCTCTATTTTTTCTTCTTTGACAATTGAGAGTATTCTTTTTTTGATATACTTTGACACAACAGAATGAGCATAAAACTTTTTAAGAAATATAAGTGGGTATCTTTTACTATCTAAAAATTTATCTGGCCAATAGCATTTGAATTGTTTGTCTATTCTGTTGCTCAGTAATCCTCTTTTTTTTGCATTGGATATAAAGCAATTAGCTGCCTGTACCAAGACTGAAGTACATCTTCTGCAAAAAGGTAGAAAAAGCGATTTGAACTCATGATTTCGATAAAGAGCACGAATAAATTCAGGAGATGCGGATTTAAAACGATATAAACCCTGGTCATCATCGCCCGCCATTATTATCTTGTTCTTGTAGGCAAGCAATTTAATCAGGCTTGATTCTAGAAGATTAAAATCTTGATATTCATCAACTATGACATGAGAATATTGAGGTATCTGTTTATCATTCTTGGTGAGATGAGAAAACACTCTATAAACAGCGTCATCATGGCTAGCTGAGTCATAATAATTTGATCTAGATAGGTAAAATCTCATGTCTTTGTTGTTTTCTTTTAGATTTATGAATGCCTGACTGAATTGTCTTTCTTTGAAGTCAAATCCCAACAGAGAAGCATCATGAGCAATAATTTTTGGCAATTCAGGGAAATATTCATATTGATGTATTTCACGAAGAAGAAAATTCTTACAGAAACCATGAAGAGTTCTAATCTTGATCTTGTGATCAAGAATGTCGCTAAGTTGTTTTTCTAAATCATCTACCAAATTATTTATGAATGTTATTACAAGAATATTCGTGTTTTGTGGAAGACCTTTTATTACTTTTGCAAATAAAAAAGTTTTACCGGTCCCGGGTCCTCCTAATATTAACTTGTATTTAGTATCTAGACCTAATATTTCCTTCAGAACTTTTTCACTCTCTTCAAAACAGTCTTAGCATCTTTGACAGACATTTATGTTTCCATCTTTTATGTTTTTGTGATTCTTTGGGAAATCGATTGCTCTCATCATAAAAAGACATTTCGATTTTTCACCACAATTCTGGCAATAAGCATAAATCATGAGTAGTGTATTTCAAGTTATTGGTGGGTGGCCCACAGCTGAGTTGTGGGCCACCTAGGCTATTGCTAAATAGCAATGGCGGAGAGGCCGGGATTCGAACCCGGGGTACCCGTTAAGGTACAACTGCTTAGCAGGCAGCTGCCTTCAGCCGCTCGGCCACCTCTCCGACGATCGGTTGTTAGTTGTTGGTTGTCGTTTTTAGTAAAAACCTTTTTTAATTAACTCTGCTTGTCCTCCTTTTAGGTTTTCGTCGCCCAATCCGGGCTTCTTAAGTATACTCAATATCTTTATCCAAAGCAAGATATTTTGTTGGTAAAAAATATGAGGGATCCCTCAGAAGGTGCAGAAGAATGGTCGGGCAGGGTGCCCGACCTACGAAAATTAAATATTTCCATTCCCGTAGCCAGGGCTCCCAGCCCTGGAAAATTATTTTCAGAAATCTCTGTGTAAGTTTTTCCAAAAATCAAAGAAATGATAGAAAACTGTGTATTAATCGTTAATAATAGTTATTAGTTAATAATTATTATTGATTGGATAAAAGATGCAGAAACTGATTGGATCATTTAGGAAAAAGGGTCTGAAGATCACGCCTCAGAGGCTGGCTATCTTTAAAATCCTGAAGGATAATAAGTCTCATCCCTGTGCTGAGGAGATTTATCTTAAAGTTAGAAAGGAATTCCCCACAATCTCTTTGGCTACTGTGTATCAGACACTGGATACCCTGGAACATATAGGTGGTGTGCGGATTTTAAGATGCGACAAAAAGAAAACCAGATATGATGGGGATTTATCCCCGCATCATCACTTGGTCTGCATCGGATGTCATAAAATAATAGACTTACAATACGATTATTCAAAAACTCTAAAACTCCCCCGTTCAATGAAAAATCGATTCCAGGTAAATGAATTTAAAGTTTTGTTCTATGGTATCTGCGAAATATGTAAAAGGAAGACTAAAACTCAAAGGGAAAAGAACAAAAGAAAGGTTGACAAAGGATAAAAACTTTACTAAAATTTTAACTCAATGGAAAAAGAGGATAAAAAAAGTCTGGATCGGATTTCAGAGGTTTTAATAGGTGCGATCAGAAAAGAGTCGGAGGCTTTTAACTACTACTACCAGTCCAGCCAGAAAGCTCCTTATCCTGAGACAAAAGCTCTTTTTATGCAGTTAGCAGGGGAAGAGAGAAAACACCGGATTGTTCTGATAAGGGAACTGCAGATTCTTAAAGGTCTTCTGAAACGGGGGAAAAAAGGGGAGGAGTTCATTAAAGATGATGAGATCAGCTATCATTTCCCGGATAAATTGCCTTACAGAGAGATACAGGCTGTCCCGGAGCTGGATATCTCTGCTGTAAGCTTTCCCTCCCAGCTAACTGGCGGGGATCACTTTGATACCTTTCCAATTTTAGGTAAATATCAGGCCCTGCTGCTTTTTGACGTTGCCGGGCACGGCCTGAGAGCAACCACGGTTAAAGGCTTTGCCCGCTCTGCCTTTGACCAGTTAAAGGAAAGCTACTTGGAGGCGCAAGCCTCATCTGATGTTTTTATCCCATCCTATATTGCAAAAATGCTGAACCAGAAGGTGTGGGAATGCTGTCATAAAGAGGCAACTTTTTTGACCCTTTTTTATGTCCTGTTCCAACCTCAGGAAGGAAAACTGAGTTATGTATCTGCAGGCAGTGAGCCACCCATTTTCCTGAAAAAGGGGAAATCTGATCCGGAGATCATCGATTCAGATCTTCTAATTGGAATAGATAAAGATAAATCGTACTCTGTAGTCGAAGCCAAAGTTGATCCAGGAGATTTAATGATCCTGTTCTCCGATGGTCTGGTGGAAACATTCGGTTTCAGAGATATTGAATTTAAAAGAGAAGAGTTGGTCTATCTTGTTCGTCAGCACAGAGACTCAGATGTTAAAGAGATCATAAGAATTATCTTAGATTATGTAAAAGCAAAACTCAAGGGTAAAACATTGACCGATGAGTTCACCCTGACCGTGGTCAAGGTTAAATAGAAAGGAAATCAAATGTCAAAGAAGGATTATAAAGAGGCAGGTGGTGTGATTCCCGAGGATATGGGACCTCTTGAGATTCTGGAGATTGGGATATACAACGAGACCTCTGCCCGTGACTTTTACCTTTCAGTCGCAGGTATAATAAAGGATGTTAGTGGCAGGGAGAAATTCCAACTTCTGGCAGATGACGAGAAGAGGCACAGAGAGACTCTGGAGGATTGGTATAAAAAGGAAAGTGGAGGTGTGGCTTTCCCCTTTGATCCTAAAAAGGTTAAAAAGATAAAGGTTGAGGTTAAGGATCACACATCGGCCTTTGCGGCAATTGATATTTCTCTGGAGGCTGAGCGTCAGGCATATCTTTTCTACCTGGAGGCTGCTAAAAGAGCAAAAGACGAAAAAGGCAAGGAGATGTTTGAAAAGCTGTCTGAGGAGGAGGACGGACATTATCAGAAACTATCGGCTGAGCGAAATGCCATTGCTGGTGGATTCTACTGGTTTGGGCTGGACCAATCAGCACCTCTGGAGGATTAGACAAAAATATGATATTTCCTTATTCGGCGAATAAAAGTAAAACGAAGGAAGAAATATGCGTTTGAAAGGGAAAACTATTGCCGTCTTGGCTGAGGATTTATATCAGGACTTAGAGCTCTGGTATCCTTATTTAAGATTTAAAGAGGAAGGGGCAGAGGTTTTCGTGGTCGCTCCTGACAAATCCAAGACTTACTCCAGTAAACACGGCTATCCAGTTACACCTGAGAAATCTGTCTCCGAGGTCAATGTGAAAAAGCTGGATTGTATCGTTATCCCCGGAGGTTACGCGCCTGATCTGATGCGAAGGCACCCTGATATGGTCAAATTGGTCAAAGATGTTTATGACAACGGCAAGGTGATAGGGGCCATCTGCCATGCAGGATGGATGCTGATCTCGGCTGGTATAGTCAGAGGCAAGAAGCTGACTTCGTTCTTTGCTATAAAGGACGATCTGGTAAGTGCCGGGGCAGAGTATGTAGATGATGAAGTGGTGGTTGACGGAAACCTGGTAACATCCAGGATACCGCCTGATCTGCCAGCCTTTTGCAGAAAGATCATTGAGCTTTTGGAGGGTTAATAAATTTTTAAGTCTCAGTTTGGAATAGATTAATCATCTATTTATGTAAAGGAGAAAAAGATGAAAAAGATGACCGAGGAGAATATTAAATCTGCATTTTCCGGCGAGAGCCAGGCGCATATGAGATATTTAATTTTCGCAAAAAAGGCGGAGGAGGAAGGTTTTGCTAACGTGGCCCGGCTTTTTAAATCCATAGCTTTTGCAGAGCAGGTTCATGCCACCAACCACTTGAAAGTTTTGGGTGAGATAAACTCCTCAGCCCAGAATCTGCAGGCAGCCATTGATGGGGAGACTTTCGAGGTTGCCGAGATTTATCCAGCCTACAAAGAGGTGGCTAAACTGCAGGAGGAGAAGGGTGCTGTACGTTCAACTGACTGGGCTCTTCAGGCGGAGAAAATCCATGCAGCCATGTATCAAAAAACCAAACAGGCTGTGGAAGACAGCAAGG
This sequence comes from Candidatus Zixiibacteriota bacterium, assembly GCA_049642665.1. Lineage (GTDB taxonomy): Bacteria > Zixibacteria > MSB-5A5 > MSB-5A5 > SM23-73-2 > CAYURP01. The sequence continues at coordinate 4,517 of JBARPA010000101.1, read as the reverse complement.
ATATAGAGCTCAAGGAGGTATTTATTTGTGAGCTCTGTGGTTATACCGTGGAAGGAGGAGTTCCGGACAGGTGTCCCATCTGCGGAGCTCCTAAACAAAAATTCAGGAAGTTCTAAGATAGGAGGGAGAGGATGAAAAAATTCAGATGCACGGTTTGTGGGTACATTCATGAGGGTAACGATTTACCCGATAAATGTCCCCGCTGCGGCGCCTCCAAGGAGAAGTTTGAACAAATCCCTGAGGATAAGGTTAAATTGATTGACCGATCCCGGTTTACCAATGGGTTACACAAAAAACTTTTCACAATTTTAGGGGAAGTGGAAAAGATAGCCACCAGTGGAATGGAGGATAATCTTGACCCCGCCTGTGTAGCCATTTTCACCCAGGCCAAACAGGAAGCAGTACTGATCCGGGCATTTATCCGGGCCGAACTTGAGGTGCATATGAGCAAGGGCAAATGGGGTTAATCGCTTAACTTGAGATTAATTTTCGAAAAGGAGATAATTAAATGACTGTAAAGATCGGATCACCAGCTCCGGATTTCACCTTAAACAGTACCAAGGGTAAGATTTCCCTGTCTGATTACAAAGGGAAATGGATCGTCCTTTTCACTCATCCAGCGGACTTTACACCTATCTGCAGCACCGAGATCCCGGAGTTTGCCAGGAGAGCCAAGGAGTTTGAGGAGCTCAACTGCCAGCTGTTGGGAGCCTCTGTGGATTCGGTTTTCTCTCATATAGCCTGGATCCAGGAGCTGGAACAAAGGACCGGTGTCAAGATAAGTTTCCCGATACTGGCAGACATAAACAAGGAACTGGCTAAAAAATATGAGGTTTACGACGAGGAATCAGGTTTAAGCATCAGAGGGGTTTTCATCATCGATCCTGAGGGAAAAGTCCAGTATGCCCTGTACCATCCAATGAATATGGGAAGGAGCGTGGTCGAGATTTTGAGGGTGCTAAAGGCTTTGCAAACCGGCGGGCTGACTCCAGCAGAATGGAAGCCAGGGGATAAACTTCTGGAACCACCGAAAACAAAAATCGATTAGCGAGAAATTCGCTGGGAGTCACTTCCAGCTTAAAAATGGAAGGAGGTGAGATATGCCAGCCAAGAAAAAGACCACCAGGAAGAAAACGACCGCCAAAAAGAAAACTGTCAGGAAGGCTAAAAAGATCTATTATTGTGTCCCCTGTGGAACCGAGATCACTATCAGCAAAGAGGGGATGGGGGTGACCAGGCTGATGTGCTGTGGCCAGCTGATGAAGCGTAAGATGGCCAGTAGAAGAGTTTGCTGATTTTCAGATTCGGGCTGGAGAATTCAATTTCTTCAGTCCGAATTTCCAAGTAAACCCTTAAATTGTGCTCACCAAAATATCGAAAGAGCATTTATAATAGAATACAACTTAATCAGTGTGCCAAGATCTTTATGAAAGAATTGACAAACTTCTATTAGATTGGAGGAGATAATGGAGCTTTCGAATTTCCAGGAGGTGGTCACCTTTGCCATTCGTAAAGAAGCGGATGCAGCTACTCTTTATGAAACCTATGCGGCCAAGGTCTCAAATCCCGGAGTAAAGAAGATGTTCGAGGAGCTGATGAAGGAGGAACTGGGTCATAAAAAGATACTGGAGGGGGTAACCGAACAAAAGGTTGACGATTATAAGCTGGCCGATGTTCCCGATCTGAAGATATCAGATTACTCCCAGGAGCAGGAATTCAAGCCGGATATGAATTTTCAGGAGGCTCTGCTTCTGGCTATAAAAAGGGAGGAGAATGCTTTGAGTCTTTATAATAATCTCGACAAGACCACCGGCAGCCCCCAGCTGCAGAAGCTGTTTCAGACTCTGGCTCAGGAGGAATCCAAGCACAAGCTGAGGCTTGAGACCGAATACGACGAGCACGTCTATAAATGGGATTAATTCATATATAAGTGGGTAGGACAAGGTCTCCTGACCTTGTCCATAGATTTTCTGGGTCGGGAGACCCAGAACTACCCATGCCCCTGTCTGGTAGACCCACCTTGCCCTCAAGGTGGGTTTTTTTGTTTGTCACAGGTTGGGGTAACCTGTGTTACCGAATTGTAGGGTGGTGGAAATCCCCGAAACGGGTCTTGACGACAATTCCACCACCAACGAAAATATTTTTTTGTCTAACCACCAAGAACCAATTACTATAAACAAAACGGGTGGAGACAAGCTCCACCCCTACGCGGTTTCAATATCATGAACTGTTTACCGTTTACAGATGCTTCGCAGGTGAACCTGAAGGTTCACACTCCAATTATGTTTGTTGGAGGGCTGAAGCCCTCCGCGATACAATTCCATTTTCCAGCCACCAATAACCAATTACCAAAAACCAGTCAGGCGGACATGGAGGTCCGCCCATGCATTTTATTTTAATGAGATATTCTAAATTAGCTGACTAAAACTTTTCTGGCTAAAATCGCCGCTCCGAACCCGGTGAAAACAATTATTATATAGATTAGTATGCCTACGTAAGGAATATTGGTCAAAATGGTAAGTAGGATGAGTCCTAAAATCAAAGACCAGCCCAAAGGGGCCTCTTTGTCTTTGGCGAATCCGGTTAATATTTTGTTACCCACGGCAATCCCCACGAAAATCTTGGAGATGTAGAAGAGGACCAGATATACAAAAAGGGTTATCAGGGCGAGGGGTATACCGATCACGGTGGCCAAAAGGACGATTATAGCTATGGGTATGCAGATCATCAGGATAAAGCCCAAGCCTAATGATTTCAGGAAGGATTCAAACACATTCTTTTGAGCGGCTTGTACATAATTTCTTGAGATGATGATCAGGAAAACACCGGTGACAATACAGGCAAGAAACAAAAGCGATTTTAAAACCACGCTGGATGTGGTTAGAAATTCTTTTTTTTTCTTCTCTTCGGCATCTATCTTGATCCACTGGGTTTCACCGGTTATCTGAGCTCCGGGTTCGATCTTTGCCTCTTTTTCACTTTTATATTCAAAATTTCCGTTGATCCTGGCAGTGGGCATCAGGGTAATGGAATTGGCCTTGATTTTCACGTCTCCATTTATGGTGCCTGAAATCACCACACTGCCTACCGTTGCCCGGAGCTTTCTGCCGATCTCACCTTCCACAGCGAGTTCATTTCCCAGGGCGGTTACATCCCCCTTGACTTTTCCGTTGTGTCTTATGTTTAAGCTGGCTCCAAAGTTTATAACGTTTCTATTTATGATTCCATTGATATTGGTGTTCTGGGAGAATGCTCTTACGCTTCCTTCGATCTCTCCTAAGATATCCAGGTTTTGTCCCACGGACATGACGCTTCCTGAGACTTTGCCGGTTTGAATTAAAGTCCGGGAGCCGACGATCAGATCCCCTTTAACTGTGCCATCCACCTTTATATTGTTTCCCCCCAGGAAAAGATCATCGTCAATTATTTGATGTTCGGGTATGAAGACATTGTCTCTGGCTTTAAATACAGTTGCAGAGGAAGTAACCAAAGGTAAAAGAATAAGCCAAAGCAAGAACGGAATTAGAAAAAAACTAACCTTTTTGGGTATAATCATATCGCCTCCTCTGTGGTGAAGCCCAATCCGGGCTCAAAAATTAATACGTTTAATTTTTCACTTGGTTTCCCAACAATTTCATGTTAATATAATTGACTGAAAATGAAGAGTCAATAAATTTCAGGAGGATAAATGTCTCAGGAACAAGAGAAAAAAAATGAGGAATTCAAATTCTATGAAAATTATCCCTTACCTATAGTTCTTATCCGCTGGTTATTTTTGGGGGCTGCCTTTGTTCTGGGGATTTACATCCTTTTTCAATTTAAGGATATTTTAGCCTATATCTATATCTTCTATGGAGCTTTGTGTTTGATGCTTATTCTCCCGCTTTCTCGCTGTGTTTACTGTTATTATCATGGCAGGGTTTGCGACTGCGGGTTCGGAAAAGTGGCTTCTTATCTTTTTCCCAAAAATGATGAAGCCCAGTACAGTTCCAGGTATGTATATTTTGCTCTGACCTATCCCATCTGGCTTTTCCCGGCTTTTTTGGGTTTCATCCAGATATTAAGGCAGAGATCTCTTAAAGCTTTAATTGTATTTCTGGCTTTCCTTTTAGTTCTTTTTTTAGAGAGGGTTTTTTTAAAGATTGCAGGATGCAGAAACTGTCATCAGAGGAAAACCTGTCCCGGGGTTCCATTTTAAATAGTCAAGAGAATTTCTGATGAATGTTTTAGTTTATTTTCTTTCGTCTCTGGTTGTGTTCGGATTGGCAATCCGCTTCTACTCCCGGTATGTGAGCAAAGAAATCGGAGTGAATCCCAAAAGACCCACCCCAGCTGTTGAGATAAACGATGGCAAGGATTACGTTCCCACGAAGTTTCACATCCTTTTTGGCCATCATTTTTCCTCCATCTCGGGTGCCGGGCCCATCATAGGTCCCACCATGGGGATACTGTACGGTTTTGTCCCGGGCTGGCTCTGGATTGTTTTAGGAGGGATATTTATGGGGGCGGTGCATGAT
>JBARPA010000100.1:0-4274 GCA_049642665.1 Candidatus Zixiibacteriota bacterium | reverse complement strand
GGACAGGACCCCTCCTGATCCAACCAGCATCTCCAGGCTCATCATATTAACCAAAGTCAGCCCTCCAGCTGTCTGCTCAAATGCATCTGCAATGGTTCTCTGCTGCTGTATCCCTTTCAAGACCGTGGCAAACGATTTGTGCTGGACAAAAGCTAACCTTAAAGCCTCTTTGGCTATGGCCTGCTCAAAGATCAGCTCCTCCATCGTCTGGGGGATGGTGGTAGGACGGATCATCTTGTTCTTCACCCTGTTCCTTAAATTCCTTTCATCCATATGAAATGGGACCCACCTCATTACATTCTCCAATCCCGCCTCAGCGAAAACATTGGAGACAGAATAGCTCATTCCCAGGTTCGCGCTTACCGTGCGGTTGAAAGTACCTTGAAAAACCGAGAATATATCGGTGGTTGCTCCCCCGATATCCACTCCAACTACCTCTATTTTCTCCATATCAGCAATGGTTTTAATAATCAAACCTACCGCTCCGGGTGTGGGCATAATGGGTGCATCACACCAGGACATAAGCTTTCCGTATCCAGGAGCCTGAGCCATAACGTGTTCCATAAAAAGATCATGAATCTTCTCCCGGGCCGGCATCAGATTCTCCCGCTCCAATACCGGTCTTATATTATCCACTATGTCTAAATCCACTTTCTCGTTTAAAGTCTTGCCTATAGCCTCTCTGGCATTTACGTTACCTGCATAGATAACCGGTAGCCGGTATCCCGTCCCCAGCCTGGGTTTGGGATCAGCTGCGGAAATAAGCTCAGCCAGTTCTACCACATGGGTGGTGGTACCGCCATCTATTCCTCCGGATAGAAGGATCATATCCGGCCTTAAAGCTCGAATCCTTTCAATCTGCTGGTGCGGCAGCCTTTGGTCATTGCAGGCAATAACATCCATAACAATAGAGCCCGCACCCAAGGCCGCACGTTCAGCCGATTCTGCGGTCATGCTCCGGACAACGCCCGCCACCATCATCTGCAGCCCACCTCCTGCTGAAGAGGTGGAGATATATAAATCAGTTCCCTCGTTGCCTTTGGCTGGGGAGATTATCCTACCCTTCTCATCCAGAAGTTTTCTGCCGGTCAGTTCCTCCACCTCACCCACAGCATTTAAGACCCCCATGGTCACATCCTCAAAAGGAGTCTCCACCGTGGTGGGCGCCTCGCCCCTCACAATTAGCCTGTAGTCGTTTCCTTGACGTTCAATCAGAATCGCCTTGGTTGTAGTGCTACCACAATCAGTAGCCAAAATCACATTAATCTCTTCCGGCTTTATCTCCTTCATACTCTTCCTTTCACTTCTTCATTCTCTGGTAAATTCTACATCCCCTCAGTCGTTTCCTCCTCTTGTTTTTCCTGTAGGGCTTCTGATAATTTCAAGCCAAAGGATATAGCCGCCTCGGGGCCACTGGCGGTTATTATCTTTCCATCCCGCTCCACGTCGGCGCCGGTATATTCTGCACCTTTGGCTTTTAGTTTATCTACCTCCGACTGCCAGCAGGTAACCTTTTTCCCCTGGAGTATACCAGCATTGGCTAATGTTACCGGAGCGATACAGATAGCTCCCACGATCTTTCCCGCATCCAGGGCTCCCTTGGCTATAGAATGGGCTGTGGAATCATCCCAGTACTGGGAAGCTCCCACACCTCCCACAAAGACCACCGCATCCCAATCTTCAGGTTCTATCTCGCTTACTAACATATCCGGGTGAACTCCTGTTCCCTGCATACCCATAACTGAATCCATAGTGGTGCTGGCTATAGTTACTATAGCTCCCTGGTCAGCTAAAATGGATTCCGGATCAAGCAGTTCCTCGTCCCGGAAATCCTTCTCAGCTATTACCATTACTACCCTTTTGCCCTCAAGGGGCCTCTCCATAACTGTTGTTCTTTCTGGAGTACCGGATTCCTCTTTTGCGCCGCAACCAAAAAGAATAAATCCGGTAAGTATTGACAACGAGCAAATCAAAAAGAGCTTTTTCATTTGCTCCCTCCTCCTTTTATTGTTATTCTCTCCCTAAAAGAATCTGCCATAGATTCCTTTTTCCTTTTCTTTTTCTCTCCTCTTTTAATCTTTCTTTATCTTCTTTTTCTTTCTTTTCTGCCTCTGCCTCAAATTTCTCTATTCTCAAAAGCAGAAGCTCAATTGTCCCCCTTTCCTCCATCATTTTTCTAAACTCCTCATAATCTTTCCATGAAAAAACGGTTTGAACAAAAGGCTCAAAAAAAGCCATCATTTGAGAGCCAATATAATTTAAAGGTTTTACCGATTCAAGAAATAAAATTGCTGGAACTGACATTTTCCAGTAGATCACCTTTTTAGCTATTTTATCTAAGATCTCCTCCTGCTGGGGAGATAGCTTTCTCTTTTCCCCCCGAGGTGTAGAATCCAGGGAAAACATATCTCTGAAGCTCATTTCCTCACCTCATCTTTTTTAATCCTGGAACTCACAAATTCTACCACCTGATCTTTGTTTTGGTCAACGCGGATATAAATCCCTCTAAAATTCTCCATCCTGGATGGCCTTTCAAAAGGAGAAAGAAAAACTCCTTTTTTATCCACATAGAAACTCCGATAAAAACTCCATTCTTTTTCCTTCTGGCTGAAGAAAAACCTCACTTTTATTTTATCCGAGGTTAGTTCATAGTCTGTTGGCAGAAAAAACGGGGATAAGGCTCCTAAAAGGATGATAACCGAGACCACGGTCATCAGGACGCTGAAAGTTGTAAGGTACACGCTGATCCAGACGGCCACCATACAGAGTATCACCAAAAGGGAGGTTAGTTTTTTCCTCTTAAAAGGATGCGATCTCCATTTTAATACAGAAGAATCCGACATATTTATTCCTTAACTTATTTATTTTCAGGTGGTTTGCCCGGAGAACGATACCTTTGCTTACGGACCTGCTCTATCTCTTTTAGAAGCTCTTCTGATTTAAAGATCTTCTTTTTTACCAGAAGCCTCACCAGAGCTTCCTGAGCCAGGTTATTGGATAAACAGAGCTCATCATAGGTAACGTCCTTTTGTTTATCCCCGATGAGAATCCTCAGGGCAACCCTTTTTTCTTTTTCTTCAGTCACCAAATACCACCTTCCAAAAACTTTTTAATATAATATAAAACTTTTTAAAATGCAATAGTTTAGGTTACTTAAGCCTTTTAATTTCGCCATCCTGATATGTATATATACCGATATTGGTGTTCTCCCCATTAGGGGCAAAATCTATCTCACCAGCTATGCCTTTGAACTTCCTTTTTTTCAACAAGTTATCCTTTATCCCCTGGGGTGTGGATGCATCTTTCAGGGAGCTGAGAAGCATAATCATAGCATCATAGCTCAAAAAAGCTACCTTGTCCGGGCTTTTCTTATAAGCCATCTCAAAATTCTTTTTGAACTCAACAACCGAAGAATTATTTTCCTCTCTATAGAAATCCGAGGCGAAAACTGTACCCCCGGTGAATTGCCGGGAGAGATCTAAAATCTCTTTTTGCCCCCAACCTTCAGTGCCTAAAAGCCTGGTTTGAATTTTAAAAAACGCTATTTGTGGGGCAATTAAAGTCACATCATCTGGATAGATGGGCAAGAAAAATCCATCCACCTCAACCGGTATATCTTGTTTAGGTATAGGTTCTCCGAATCTGTCCAGGTATTTTGTGGAATCAAAACCCCCTTCCCTTTCCATCTTTTCTTTCCAAAGGATCTCTCTGATTTTTTTTAGCTGAGGACCGAAATCTGTACTTCCGGGGGGATAAACCTCCTTAGCCAGAATTCTTACCTCAAGCTCTCTGACTTTTTCCTCAAATCCCAACACGGCATTTTCTCCATAGGAATCATCCGGAGATAAAATCACAACCTCCTTTACTTTAAGATCCTTAACCGCAAATTGAGCTAATCTTTCCCCAATTTTCTGGGTGCTGGGAGAGAACTGGAAGATAAACTCACCTAAATCAGCGATTCCTTCCTGGTTTGAGGTGGGAGTGATTAAAGGAATTTTGAGGTTTTGAGCAGTAGCGGAGGCTCCAACAGTGCATTCGCTTCTTAAGGCTCCCAGAATCACCGACACTCCATCCTCCTCTATCAAACTCCTGGTTGCCAGAGTAGCTTGAATCGGATTACCCCGGGTATCCCTCACAAAAAGTTTCACTTTCCTATCTGAGTTCTGCAGAGCTAACTTTATGCCCCTTATCATGCTTTCCCCGTATTCAGCATATGCTCCTGAGGTGGCAGCTAAAACCCCCGATGCTTATCCCCTCCTCCATCAGTCGAGACA
>JBARPA010000099.1:0-4784 GCA_049642665.1 Candidatus Zixiibacteriota bacterium | reverse complement strand
AAGGTGGGTCTACCAACTGAAATCATAACGGGCGATGGCAGAGGCATCGCCCCTACATTTTTATTAAGGAATTCTATATGTAGGGGCGGACCTCCGTGTCCGCCCGAAAAGTCATCAAAGATAAGACAAAGAAAAAAGCCACCCTAAAAAAGGGTGGCTTTTTTTCTAAAGTCTCGTTTGTTACAATCTAAAGGCTGTAGTTATGTAGAATCTGTCCGTGGTATAGTCCTCTTTGAATGAATCCTGTTCGTATTCGAAGTTGTAGAAGCCGTGAATCCAGCCGAAATCGATGGTCATCACCCGATCGATTAGAAATCCAAAGCCAAAGGTTAGGTAGTCTCTATCTGAGTTCAGGAACGGCGAGTCGTAGGGGAGAGGGTCGGAATAATATCCTGCCCTCAGTTTGCTACTTATCCAGGGAACGAGAACTTCAGCTCCCACCCCCCAGCGGAGCACATCGCGATAATACTCTTTTACATTTCTGTTTTTCTCGCCGATTTCAAATCCCTCTCGATATTTCAACTGAGACCAATCAGTATAGTTTATGTCCCCGGTCAAGAGTATGTTTTTAAAATAAAAAGCCGCCCCCATACCAAACTTGTAGGGATGAGTGAGTTTATAGAGAGGGAAACCTCTGTCCTCCTCTATCCATATAGTATCAGTCCATGGGATATCGTAAGTTGACTCTGTCCTTAATATATATTCTTCATCCACGGTGAGCCAGGTGGGTGATTCCAGGGTCAATCCAAAGGAGAAGTATTTGCTGGGCCAAACCGACATTCCCAGCTTGGCTGAAAATCCGGAGTAATCATCATAGATCTCATCGTTATATCGAAGCCAAAAGAGAGTATCATTCTGCCAAAAGCTGTATTCGGATTCCAGGCTGTAATCCTCTCCACCATGCCAGTAATTTAATGCTAAGCCTATGGAGATGTTGGGGGAGATGTCAAGAGCGCCGCCAGCGCTCCACATATTAACTCCGCCTGATTCGGATACTAATTCCTCTCCTGCATCTGTAATCATAAATATTGAGCTGGGAATGTAGCTGTATTTGAAGGTCTTATCAAAACTCATCATTCGAAAAACACCCAGACCGAAGACCAAACTTCCCCGATAGGTGGGGACTGGATAGACAAAGGAGGCTGAGCTGAAGCGGGTGTTGGACTGCCTTCGACTAACATTCTCATAATAGGGTATGTAATCCATAAGGTTGGAGGGGACAGTTGAGAATCCGGTTTCGTTCTTAAATCTCTGATGGGTTAAACCTAAAGAAAGCTCCAGTCTTTTTACTCGGGCCAGTCCTGCTGGGTTGTAAAACAGGGCAGTGGCATCGTTAACACAGGCGATATGGGCACCTCCCATCCCCATAGCCCGGGCACCTACTCCAAAGAAATTGCCTGCGGAGACCTCCTCAATAGGCTGCCATTCGGTGAACTGTTGAGAAAAGGATAATACTGGAAAAAGTAATATGAATATGATTAGAAAAAAGGTAATATTCTTCATATTAACCACCTCATCTTCTTCTAGGAGCTTTTTCTTCATTCTCTTTCTTCTCCGTTTTCTCTTTTTTGTCTGGCTGGTTAACTACTGTTTCTTCGCCAGAACCGCCTTTCAGAATCTTTTTGATAACGTGCACAGCTCCTTTATCACCAGGGCTTGTCATAACGGGCGCTCGCACTCCCGTTGCACCTGAATAGGGGGGAGCCAGATTGGATCTTCTACGCTCTCCCTTTTCGATATCTCTGGGAACGTATTCGGCATCATCATCCCAGTAATCCGACCAGTACCATTCCCACCACCAGGGATAATTATAGTAATGTCCCCAGCGAGGGGATTCCCAATAATAATCTGGAGAATATCCATAATAATATCCATAGGGGTATTGATGGTAATCCGCATGGCAGTCAGTGCAGTTTTCCCGATAATATATTCCCGTATAGTGTTCCTCCTCCTCACCTTCCACAGTGGGGTGGGTCAGGACTGTATAACATCCCAAAAGGAATATTGCCGCGATTATTAATAGGATTGATAAAATTACTATCCTTTTGGCCATAGATTTTCACCTCCGATGATGTCAAACAAATGTTTAAAATCTTATCGACATTATAAGACCAAAAAATTAAAAGGATTCAAAGTAAACCATCCTGAACTGTCTATCCAGACTATATACGTCCTTTTTATTGTTTAAGATGTTCTTAAAATCAAATTCCATTAAAAGGTTATCTGAGAAAAACCAATGAATTCCCGCATTTAAATATCCATTTCCTTTGCCATAACGGATTCCTGATTTGTCGTCATTAGTGGCCAGATCATACTCTGCCACCAAACCTACGCTTTGACTGAGCCTCATATCGAATCCCACAAAGATGGTTATGTCATCATCTGTATCCTTGTCCTCCAGACTGTAATTTAGCCCTCCGTGCAAACCAAAGGGTATCTCGTTGGCCATCAGATAATTTTTGCTTATTACACCGTAAAACCCCTTGGATTTGTAAGCATATCTTTTCAAAGAATCATCATAGGGTCCGTTCCCCTGTCCGTCATAGCCTATGGCAAAAGCGGGCAGAAGATATGTCTCGTGCAGGAGTCGCAATTTCACTGCGAACTCCATATCCGGATACCAGTCGGGTTTTCTCTCGTCGATTACGTATTCCCCTCCATAGGAGATAGCAATCATCAAGCCGTGAGTGATTCCCACGTCCAATGCCATAACTGCTCCCCCTTTGGGAAAAATCCTCAGATCCATATCAAAAGAGCCTCTGGGCAATAGCCCGGCTGTGGGACAATCCACCAATTTTCTTAACTGGAGCAAGGATACCTCTGGTGGTTCAACTGTTTCCTGTTGTTGGGCAAAGCTCATCGAACTTAGAAATAGCAACAAGATTAAAGTTAACTTCCCTGCGTTTTTCATTTTTCCCCTCCGCTTTTATGATTCAACTCCCCAGAATTTAACAAATTCTGAAAGCTGAGTCAAACAAATTCTAACAGGCAGGGAAGTCCCCATAATTTCATCCTGTAAAATATCTTTTCCGCTACCTGTTTCAATGCAAGTATTATGCCAGCTTCTCTCTTATAAAAAAAGCCACCCGGATGGTTCCTAAGTGGCTTGTGTCTAAAAAGATATAATCGGGGGATAAAAAGAGCGGGATTAAAACACTACAAGCAATGCACAATTATTGTTCAGGGCTTAAGTTTTTTGTGCAGAGGTTTAAGACCAGTGATCGTATGCAACTATATCCTCAAGCTTTTTTCTGGGTTTGGGTTCGGGCACAAAAAGAGGGTAACCCAGGGGCATGAGTTCCACCACCCTGATTTCATCAGGAATCCCCAGTATCTTTTTAACCTCATCCTCTTTGAAGGCGCCTATCCAGCAGGTTCCCAGCCCTTCTTCCACGGCCTGAAGGCTCATATGATCCATGGCAATGGCCAGATCTATGGGATAGGTGTATTGACCGCAGGTCATTATCTTGTCCACCTCGGTGGCGCATCCCACTATGATTACATCCGCCTTGGCGATAAACCTCTGGTTGTTGGCAGCAGTGCCCAGCTTCTCTTTTAGCTCTTTATCCCTGACCACCACGAATTTCCATTCCTGCATATTACCGGCCGAGGGAGCCAATCTTCCTGCCTCCAGAACCTTTTTTAGTTTTTCCTCCTCAATTTTTTGATCGGAAAAACTTCTGATGCTTTTTCTCGATTTTATGGCTTCAAAAACGTTCATCATAACCTCCAGTTATTATTTATCATTAATTATAAACCAACCGGGCGGAGATAAACTCCGCCCCTACGCGTGTATTTTTTTACTCTATACTCTGTACTCTATACTCTTAACTCTAAACCCTCTTCCAGCGTTTAAATATATCCAGAAGAGTCTTTTTAATCTTATCAGCTGATCTTTTCAAAAAAAGCTTTGCTTTTTTCTCATCGAAGTTAGGATACCCTTGTCCCTCCGGGGACAGGAAGATGGTTGCCGGTCCCGGATAAGCTCTCAGGCCTTTCTGATAAATGAAAGCCATTTCCTTTTTGTATCTTTGTTTTTTCACCAGTTTTTTGTCTATGGCCAGAATAGCTGCGGTCTCATCCACTCCCCCATGACCGCCAGGCTGATCATATAGTTCCTTGGTAATGTCCTCGCAGAAAATCCACCAGTGAACAACGGCAACCTTTGCCTTTGTGGTCTGGTTGATTTTCAACCCGGCTTTATCCAGCTCATCGATATTACCTCCATGTCCGTTGATCACCACTATTCGGGAAAAACCTTTGTCCACTAATGATTCGAAAAGTTCTGTCATATAAGCCTGGAAAGTTTCGGATTTAACGGTTAAGGATCCGGGATAAGAGTATAAGGTTCTGGTTACCCCATAATATATAGGTGGCGCCAAAATAGCCTTCAAATCATCAGCTATCATCTGACATAGTTTTATGGCGATATGAGTATCAGTACCCAAACTGATTACTCCATGTGCCTCAATTGTTCCTACAGGAATGATGACTGTCTGGATTTTTTTGGGAACCAGCTCCTGAAATTCCATCCAGTTTAACTCGTCGAGTTTATGGGGCATGGTTTCTCCTCTTTGGATTCTCTTTTGCCGGTTAATTACTTATAATTGAGGACATAGATAGTGGTTTCCTCTGGGAGTTTATCCTTGTTCAAGGTTATGGAGTTTTTGCCCACTCTCTTTACATTTTTTTTGCCGGCCAGAAAATCGTTAACCCCGGCAATAGGGAAATTGTCGCCCATAACTTCGGTTTTGTAATGCATGGGAAAAACAACCTTAGGTTTT
>JBARPA010000098.1:0-8147 GCA_049642665.1 Candidatus Zixiibacteriota bacterium | reverse complement strand
TGATAATCGCCAGGTGCCCCGGGTGGAGACGGTGGAGTGTTCCAAACGTCACAATATCCTCCAGGATTTAGAGAAAAAGGAGCTTAAGGCCTTTATCCTGTCATCCTTGAATAACCTGACCGAACAGGAGAAAACGGTTATAGCCCTGTACTATTATGATGAGATGACTTTAAAGGAAATCGGGGAGGTAATGCAGATCTCGGAATCGAGGGTCTCCCAGATTCATACCAAAGCAGTTTTGAAATTGAGAACCATGGTAAAGGAGAAATTTGCCCTATGACTGAAAACAATCAAAAAATCACCAGCAAAAAAAAGGAGCAACACCTTTCCTTTTTATTGGAATTATGCGGGGAAACCACAGAATGTGATAATTGTGGAGTTTTCCAACTGAGTCAGAAAAAAAATTCTTTCCAACCTCTGCTTATGCAGAAAACTCTAAACACCTTCTACCATAAGATAAAATCTCTTTGGGAAAAAGAAAACCTACTTGAGAGATTAAACAATAAAAAAACTTTTCTTCTGGGAAAGGATGAGACAATTTTTGTGGCGCCTCTCTGGATTGGGGATGAGCTTTTTGGTTTCTTTGCCTGCTTTTATCCTACAAAATCACCGAATGATGTAAATCAAAAAAAACTGATACTTTTTTCTAAACAGATCAAGGTCTGTCTGGAGAATCTAAGGCTCAAAGATAAGATGAAGTCCAAAGAGAAAATAATCGAGACCTGGCAAAAAGAAATGCTTCTAATGAAGAGGAAGGCATCGGTTGGTGAGCTAACAAGGGATTTCGCTCACGACATCAACAATCCCCTCCAGATCGTTTTGGGCAAAGCCCAGATTCTGGCTATGCGCATGAAAAAGGAGGAGATGGATAAAAAGTATGTGGGGGAAGTGGAGTCTATAGAGAGAAATGCTCAACGAATCTCCTGCTTGATAAAACAGCTTTCGGATTTCGCCAAGAGGAGTGAGGATAATCCAGTCTCCTCTTCGGATGTGAACCTGAACCACCTTTTGGAACGAACTTTCCTTTTGGTCCAGAGAAAGTTCAAATTCAAAGGCATCGATTTTCAGATTAAATCCCCTGAGAAGCTTCCCTCGGTCAAAGGTAATCCCAGTCTGCTGGAGCAGGTTTTATTAGACCTTTTTCTTAATGCCCAGGAATCTATTCCCCAGGGGGGAAAGCTAACTGTGAACCTTAAAAAGGAAAAAGATTTTTTAAAACTCGATTTTGGAGATACCGGGGAGAAAATCTCGGAAGAGCTTTTGCCCGGAGTTTTCGATCCCCTATCCCTTACTCGTGATTCTAAGAAAAAATTGCCTTACGGGATTTTACTTTCCAGCCAGATAATTCGAGATCACAAAGGCAAGATGGAAATTTTAAGCAATAAAGATAAAGGTAACGTTTTCAGATTAAAATTACCGATAATCAAATGAAAAAGGTATCCTCTTTTAAAATCTATAAGATTCAATGTCCCGTCTGTGGAACTCTGAACCAGTTCAGGGGTATCAGGCCCAAAGCTTACGTGGAAACCAGAAGGGATACAGATTTCTGTCCTGTGAGTAGGGACTGGCAGGATTCCAGACATCAGGTAAAAAATCCCTTGCTCTATTTCATGGCCACCTGCAAACAGTGCTTTTTTACTCACGAGCTAAATAAGGAACTGGTAGATTGGAAAAATAACCAGGAGTTTAAATCTCCCGCTTTTGTCAGCTTTAAAAAAAGGCATCTTCAGGAGTTAGACAAAAAAGATGGAATCATAAAGAAGATGGGTAAAGCCCTCAAGCCTTCAATAGATCCTTTCTCTTCCGCTGTGCTCAAGTTCCTACTGGGAATCTATGATGAGAATCTAAAACCTGTTCCCTCCAATTATAACCTGGGTAGATACTATCTCAGGGTGGGATGGGTTTTCAGAGAGGAGAAGGATAAAGAAAAATCAGCCTGGATAAGGGAGAATTTAACTTTTCAGTCATTGGATCAAATTCTGGAATCGATCCATGATCAGCATAAAGATTATCTACAAAAGATAAGGAAATTGAAAGATCTGGTGGAGTTCGAATTCGCAGGATGCGAACCCGAAATGGAGAAGAAAGATAATAAAAATCGCTACCATTCCCTTATAGACCAGATGATGGAGGAGTTAACCTCCTTGAGAGATTCCGTAGACCAGCTTCAAACCATTTACAGGAGTGGTCAGCATAAAACTGCTTTGCCCCCTGAAAATAGTCTTCTCAAACTCGAGAATTTTCTGTTCAGTTTGAAAATTCAATGGCCTGAGATTCCCGTAAATGAAAAGGAGGCCTTAAAACTTTCCCTGGATAATTATAAAAATAGCTTGACTAATGATTTGAAGGGAAATCAGAGAATTCAGATTTCCTATTTAATTGGTGAGCTGTCGCGAAGGATTGGAGATCTGGATGGAGCAAAGGAATACCTGAATTTGACAATAGATGTGGGGCAGGATTTCATACAGAGAAACTCAGAGGATCAACTCAAAACTGCGTTAGCTCAGAAAATATTGGAAATGGCTTATCAACAAAAGGAAATGATTTTGAAAAGAAAGGAGAAAATCTGATGAATAAAATAAAAGAGAGGAATCCCGCATCTGGAGTCCAAAGCAAAAATAGAAGAAAATGGTTGAGATTCGAATTTGCATCCCCGATTTTATTCCGACTTATATCCATAGATCAGGGGGAGCCGAAAATAGAATCGAATTTAGAGCGCGCGGGTGAGCTTTTGGACATAAGTGCCGGTGGGGTTTTACTGGCTACAAAAAAACCAGTGACTGATGGTAATTTCATAACCCTGAACCTGAACCTGAAGGGGGTAAGGGAGGTCCAGGGTATTTTAGGGAAGGTAAAAAGAGTTGAGGAATCAGAACAAGGTGACTTCCTCGTGGGAGTGGAATTCTGCTCAATTGAATCCTTCCCCCAGCTATATCAGCAGGCCTTGACTCAAAAAAACATCCAAAGCTTCGATAAAAAAATAATGGAAGCAGTCGCAGAAAGCATTTTAGCCAGAAGAAAGGACCGGATTAAAGTTTAAAATGACTACCCTAGCAAAGAAAGCGGAATTTACAGATTACAGCACCGGCTGCTTTGAAGCTTTGTTGGACAATCTACCTCTTGGGGTACTTCTTTCAAACGAAAGTGGAAAGATCTGGTATGCCAATGCTTTTTGTAATCAGACCTTTGGTAAAGGGTTAACTCAGGAGGTAATAGGTAATAAGCTATACCAGCTGGAGTGGGTTAAGAAGTCTGGACTTGAAAATGAACTGGTGAATCTAATTCAGAATGATCAACCTTTCTTAAAAGAATCGATCAGAATAAAAAACCTGGATGGGGAAGAATTAAAAATAAAAATTGAAGCAACATCCCTCAAAAATGAAAAGGGAGAGACAAAAGCTTTCGTCTGTTTTATGGAGGATGTCTCCGAGAAAGAAAAGCTCCAGAGAAATCTGACTGACAAATCGCATGAGTTTACCATAATAAATGAGGTGAGCCTGGCTTTATCCTCCACCTTGAATACGGATCAGATCCTGGAAATGATCTTAATCGGCGTAACCGCTGGTCAGGGTTTGGGATTCAACCGTGCGTTTCTTTTGCTTGTGGATGATAAGGGAAAATACCTGGTGGGTAAAATGGCAATCGGCGCCTCTAAGCCAGAGGAAGCAGCCCGGATATGGGACGAACTTTCCAAAAAGAAATTAACCTTCAAAGAGGTTTTAGAATTCTCAGTAATATCAGCTTCACAAAGAGATTTGGAGGTCAAAGGAATAATTGGGAATCTGAGAATTTCCATGGAGGACAACGAGAACATACTGGTTAAAGCAGTTAAAGATAGGAATCCCGTTCACTTTCGCTCTGTTCAAAACTTGAATCATCAATCCAACAAGTCATTGTTCGATCTTTTGGGAACACAGGAATTTGCAGTCGCCCCTCTGATTAGTAAAGATAAAGTTTTGGGGGTAATCATAGCTGACAATTTAATAACTTCAAAACCCATAAAAGATGAGGACATAAAACTTCTTCAGATATTTGCTAACCAGGCCTCCACCGCCATTGAAAACTCAAAACTCTATAACCAGTTAGCCTGTCAGGTGAAAAAATTAGAGGAAGTTAACCTGGCTCTGGCTGAAAATACAAAAAGAATGATCATGATTGAGAAGTTCTCCATAATCGGTCAGCTGACCGCCAGAGTAGCACATCAGCTTCGCAATCCCATGACCATAATCGGTGGATTTGCTAGATCCCTGCTAAAGAAAACTGAAGAAAGTGATGCAGGATATAACTCCTTGAAAATAATAGCCGGACAAATAGACAGGATGGAAAAAATACTCAATCAACTTTTAGATTATACCCCAAAACCGAGAATGCTATTAAAGGTAACTCATCTTAACCTCACTATCGAACAGAGCCTGAAAATGGTTGAGGAAGAAATAAACCAATCAGGAATAAACCTGATTAAATATCTAGAGGAAGAATTGCCTGACTTTCTGGTCGATGCAGAGCAGCTTCAGGTTGCTCTGGTTAACATTTTTCGCAACAGCATCCAGGCCATGCCATCGGGTGGACAGCTCAGCGTTGCTACCTGGGTAGACGGTGATCAAACCAAAATTGAAATAAAAGACACGGGTACAGGCATAGGGGAAGATGATTTAAAACATATTTTTGATCCCTTCTATACCACCAGGGAAAATTTTGATGGATTGGGCTTGACCATGACTTCGGAGATAATCAGAAATCACAACGGCCAGATATGGGCTAAAAGCCAAAAGGAGAAAGGCACATCTGTTTTTATAAGTTTACCAGTTAAAGAGGTGAAAACCGATGAAAAAAATATTAGTTGTCGATGATGAGCCTGATATTTTACGGCTTTACTCATCCGAACTGGAGGATGAGGGTTACCATGTAAGATTGGCCTCGGACGGAGAGGAGGCAGAAAGAATAGTAAACTCCGAGAATGTGGATCTTGTGGTTTTAGATATCAAGATGCAAAAAAAGGATGGTTTAGCTACTCTAACCCAGCTTAAAAGGATAAAAAAGGAGCTGCCCATAGTTCTAAACTCAGCCTATCCAGTTTTCAAAAGCGATTTTCAATCCTGGTTAGCTGACTATTATGTGGTGAAATCTTCCAATCTGGAAGAGTTAAAGAAAAAGATTAACCAGATCTTAAAACATGATAAAAGATCAGAAAATTGAAAAAATTGAGGATCTGTTAGATTCCGTCAATGAGTTCACACAAAAGGCTAAACAGATAGCTTTCAATTTAGCCTCCGCTGCCAGCAGATCCAGGAATTCTTTGCCTTTAAGAATAGGTGATGATATTCTGGATCTGGTCACCCAGACTATTAAGGCCTCCGAGGAAATCTCCAAAATGGTGAAAATTGTTCGGATGGAGATGGGGGGACTTTACACCCTGGATCGATCCGGGGAACTCAGATTTGAGAAGGAAAAGGTTCTGAAAGAGAAAATAGAAAATTATCTTCAGAGTATTTTAAACGAGAGCCAGAGATTGCTTCTGGTTATGAAGAAGTTGAAATCAATATCCATTGATAACAAGTTATGAAATCTAAACTTCTGTTTTTCGTTTTGATTCTTTTGACCTTTCTGTTGTTGCCTTTTGGGGTCAAGTCCAGACCAAAAGAGCAAACTATGCTAAAAGTAAAGTCTTTTGAGGAACTGAAGCCAAACCCGGTCAGGGATGAACTAAAGGGAAATTATCTTGATTCCGATGTCCTTAATAGGGAACTGGTATAGGGAGGTTAAAATTGGAACCGCTGGTTAAAAAGCTTCTGGAGGTGATTGCCCAGGAGACAAAATTATTAGAAAGCTTTCTGGCAGTTCTTGCAGATCAGGAAAATCTATTACTTAACCACAAGCTCTCATCTCTTTCCCGATCCTGGGAAAAGGAAAAGGAGTCTTTATCTTTAGCCAAAAGCCTGGAAAGAAAAAGATTAAACATCACCCAAAAGCTTTCCCAAAAATTAAAGATAGAAAGGAATAAATTCAACTTCTCGCTTCTCTCCGAACTTTTGGAGGAGTCCTGTTGCACCAGGTTGGAGGAACTACAAAGAATTTTATTGGATCTTTATAAAAAGGTGGAACTTCAGTGGAAAAAGAACCAGAGGTTAATCAGAAAATCCAGTGGCTTTTTGGTTTCAAGAAAAGATGTGAATTCTCCCAAGTCGATTCCGGGCGCTCATCCGGTGAAACCAACTTTTCACCAGAGAAAAATTTCTTTAGATTTTTTAAGCAAGAAAGCCGCAGCTAATTAGTCATAGGGGGTTTAATGTTAATTTTGACAAGAAAGACTGGCGAAAGCATTACTATCGGAGACAACGTAAAGATAACTGTTTTGGGAATCCATGGTAGACAGGTGAGGCTGGGGATAGTAGCTCCGCAGAAAGTGGTGGTTCATCGGGAGGAGATTTATGTGAAAATTCAGGAGGAGAATAAAAAAGGGGTTCAGGCTAAAAAGGAGAACTTGACCAAGTTGAACAGAAAATTTGCTGAAAAACGTAAAGAGGATGAGGCGTAAGATGATGTTTTTCAAGAAAAACAAGGTTAAAGGTAAACCAAGTTCAGATGTTCCGGGGTATGCAGGAAGATGGCTTTTAAACAAGGGAAACTCCACCAAAAGCTCCCGAAAGAAAAAAAGACCCTCACAAAAATTGCTGGACTGTCCCGTTGACACCGGTTTTGTTTATTATGATGACGAATAAATAACTTACCTGAAATCCCTCTTTTAGTGGCTACAGGGTGGAGGGGTTAGCGTCTTTTCGGTTCAGCATGACAAATTTCCCCCAAAAAAAGATTATCAGATTTCCCAGAGTATAATAGTTTTAAGAAATTATGAAGATTTGGGCAAGTATTTCCCTGAACATTTTCCCTTGAATCTAAACAATAGGCTAATTACTCAATAGATTACTTCTCTTTTGCCTGGATTTCTCCACTTTTTAGAGTATTAAAAACTCCCTATTTGATTCCTGTCATAATCTTTTTGGTCTACGCTTTCTTTTTGAGATACAATGATTTAAATTTTATAATAATCCTCCGATAATAAAGAACAAACATTATTTTGCTTGACAGGAAATTCGTATATTTATATATTTTTTGATTGAGCCACTTAAAGATAAGTGGTATGAGTCAAATTGACTATTGTAGAAAATGGATAGAAGTTAGCAGTGAGTTATTAGTTCATAGTTATTGATGATAAAAACTATGAACTATTAACCAATAACCATAAAGCAGACGGGCGATTAGCTCAGTTGGTTAGAGTGCTTGCTTGACATGCAAGAGGTCACTGGTTCGATCCCAGTATCGCCCACCATTAGAAAAAAGTAAAAGGTTTTAAATATACGAGATGTTAAAATTCTGAGCCTTGCAAAATTTCCACCCCAGAGATTTTGGGGTTAATTTTTTATTCAAGAATAAAGGAGAGATGATTTGGAGAAAATAAAGCTGAGCTTGAAAACTGGAGAGGAAAAGGAATGCAAAAGGGGAATCTCAATAAAAGATATGCTTAAAGATCTTGAGTCCGAAATGATGCAGAAAGCTTTAGCTGCTAAAATAAATGGAAAGGAAGCAGATCTTTCTGCTAAGATAGAGGAGGATTCTCAGGTTGAGATCCTGACCTTCGATTCACCCGATGGAGAGAGAATCTATTGGCACAGCACCTCTCATGTCTTAGCTCAGGCGGTTAAAGAACTTTTTCCGGATGTGAAATTGGGAATTGGACCTTCGATAGAGGAAGGATTCTATTATGATTTTGAGAAGGATAACCCATTCACTCCGGATGACTTAGCAAAGATTGAAGAAAAAATGAGAGAGATTATAAAAAAGGATTATCCCTTCCAGAGGGAAGAACTCTCCAAGTCTGAAGCAATAGATCTTTTCCAAGGGAAAAAAGAAAACTACAAAATTGAATTGATAAAAGAGATTGAGGAGGATAAGGTCACCCTTTACCAGAATAACGATTTTATAGATTTGTGCCGGGGGCCCCATGTCCCCTCCACCGGCAAAATCAAAGCTTTCAAGTTAACCAGCGTTGCTGGAGCTTATTGGAAGGGATCGGAAAAGAACCCCATGCTGCAGCGGATCTACGGAATATCATTTCCCACTCAAAAGGAACTGGATGAATACCTGAAAAA
>JBARPA010000097.1:0-2850 GCA_049642665.1 Candidatus Zixiibacteriota bacterium | reverse complement strand
GGGTACACCATCCCCTCCTCGGTCCCGAAATAAACCGAGGTGGAATCTGGCACAGGATTTCCATACTTATCTACCACACAGGCACAGATGCTATCTTCCATACAATCCTCGTCGCAGCCAGGGATATTGCAATAATATGGGCTTAAGGATATCTCCACTGGTGACCCCGCACAGATGGTGACGATCGTGGAAGAAGACAGCATATTCCCAACCTTGGCACGCAGTTTAACCGGACCCGATTTGGTACCACTGAGAAGGGTTATTATCGCCTCGCCGTAGGAGTTCGTCTTTATGGTGATGGAATCGGACACCACTCCGTTGAGAGACTCACCGCCGTTGGGACCGAATATTATGTAAAATTCAACCGGGAAGTCTGCTCCTACCCGATTGCCATTATCGTCATAGCAGATCGCTCTTATCTGGGTAGCTTCCGCTCCTCCGGTTCCTCGCACCTGGATTACAGGTTGATCCGGTATTAAAACAATGTATGCCACGCTATCGGTTGGCACCAAAAGCAAATCTGCATCATCCTGAAGCAAATGCCCATGTAGATTTGAGGTTACCTTGATGTATGCGGTTCCGGTTCGGAATCCGGCAATGTAGGTAACAGCAACCTGTCCATCATCTGTGAGAGCATAGGAAGGGACGAATCCTATGGGATTCCACTTACCATCCTGATTTGCGTCAGATGTCAACTCATCTACTCCCTCGGTGAAATAGCCATCTTCATCCACGTCTTCAAACTTCTCTCCGCCGGAGAATTTCACTACAGTGCCATCTTCAGCCAGATTACCGGTGGTATCGCTGACCGTTACTTTAATCCGACTCGTTGAAATCCCATCCGCTAGAAGTACGGCGGGTGTTATCTCTATGGACAGTGGCTTAGTAATTGCTTCGGAGGCAACTACCTCTACTTGAATGGTCTTGGCCACATCACCCTCAATGCTGGCTCGAATGATGGCGATGCCAGACGCGGTTGCGGTGAAGACTGTGCCGGCAGAACCGTTAGCATCAGTTGTGTCAACTTGCGAAGAACAATAGCCAATATTGGAAGGACTGACAGAGAAGGAGACTATGACGCCTGAAACTGGATTATTGGCATCATCTTCTACCACTACATCTACCACACCAGTCCCCCCCTCCTGGACAGTTGGAGGAACAATCACAAGCGATTTAATCACTGAGACACTGGCTTCACTTTTAGTTGGCTTTGGACTCCTTGAGCAGTTCATCATCAAATAAACCAAAGCCATAGTCAACAGCAACCACCAAATCATCTTTGTAGAACAAAAAGAGCTCCTCTTCATGGTCTTCTCCTTTCCGGCTTTAGAATTAATCGTTTTACCATCTGTTCGTCTTGTGCTAATTCTGCCACTGGTGAACCCAAGTTTTCATATTGATACAGTTTCTTATTAGCCAGCAGAACCCAGCCTTTCTGGATATTGCCGATCAAACACCTTATTGTTCAAGGTGTAAATCATTAGCCAATCGAAATTGTAACCTAATCCGCTCGAAATTATAACCTAATCCGCTTGGACTGTCAAGTAAAATTTAGCGTCATTTTTAAATAATCCGGAGTGTTCTATATAATCTATTGATAGAGGTGGACATCTGCCAGCCTGTAGGTCAGGAGCCCCGTGCTCCTGACTTCTTTTTGTGTCTTTTTGATTGACAACGAAGTGATCCCTCAGTTAATTCAGGGAAAGTGCAGAGGTGACTTAGGAAGATAATATACCTTGCAGGTAACCTGGCATTATACAAACAACATCACTACCTAGCAAAACAAAACATAAAATTTCAATTCCAAAGCACCACTCTAAAATCAATTATGATGAATACGATGAACTTAAATGACACACTGAATAAGAAGCCCGCTTTGCTTGTTGCCACATTGACCGCTTTTCTTACACCCTTTATGGGTTCTTCAATTAACATTGCACTCCCTTCAATCGGAAGGGAATTTGCAATGGATGCAGTTTTGCTGGGTTGGATTGCTACCTCATATCTTTTAGCTGCAGCGATGTTTCTTGTCCCCTTTGGAAGAATAGCAGACATATACGGAAGGAAAAAGATTTTTACTTATGGCATATTGGTTTATGCTGTTTCGTCTCTCCTCTCAGCGATTGCCCCTTCTCCCCTTCTGCTTATCTCTTTTCGAATTCTGCAGGGAATCGGAAGCGCTATGATCTTTGGCACGGGAATAGCAATCCTGACCTCAGTATTTCCTGTGGGCGAAAGGGGTAAGGTCCTGGGAATAAACGTGGCAGCGGTTTATTTAGGACTTTCTCTGGGACCTTTTTTGGGTGGGTTTCTGACTCAACATCTGGGCTGGAGAAGCATCTTTTTTCTAAATGTACCTCTCAGCCTGATAATAATTGTTTTTGTATTATGGAAATTAAAGGGGGAATGGGCTGGTGCAAAAGGAGAAAAGGTGGATTTTGTAGGCTCCTTAATATATATCCTCACTCTCCCGGCCATGATGTATGGCTTCTCTCTGCTTCCGGCAGTCTCAGGTGTCTGGCTTATTCTTTTGGGAGTTTTAGGTCTTGCTCTATTTGTCAGGTGGGAGACAAAGACAAAAAGCCCGGTTTTCGACATAAATATTTTCAAAAATAACACTGTTTTCGCGTTCTCTAACCTGGCAGCTTTGATTAATTATGGCGCAACATTTGCGGTGGGTTTCCTCTTGAGTCTCTACTTGCAGTATACCAAAGGGCTTAGCCCGCAGCATGCAGGTATGATTCTGGTATCTCAACCTCTGGTGATGGCTCTTTTTTCACCTCTCGCCGGCAGGCTTTCGGATAGGATTGAACCAAGAGTAGTTGCTTCAATCGGGATGGCATTCACAAC
>JBARPA010000096.1:0-6433 GCA_049642665.1 Candidatus Zixiibacteriota bacterium | reverse complement strand
GAGGAAGGGCGTCATGATACTGATCTGGAGATGGGGATCAATCTGGGTGTGAGTCTGGAATTGACTTCCGGTACTTTTCTGGTAGGGGAGATTCAGCTGGATGAGTTCAATGGAATAATAGTGGGAGCCAATTTCTATATAGACTGATAACCTCTAAAACACTTCATAAGATCAGCTCGAAGAAACAGAGGACTTTTTTAAAAAGACAAATTGAATATTCTTGAGGCCATCCTTTTAGGAATAGTTCAGGGGCTGACCGAGTTTTTGCCCGTATCCAGCTCAGCCCATCTGGTTTTAGCCGAATACATATTGAAAATCAGGC
Organism: Candidatus Zixiibacteriota bacterium; assembly: GCA_049642665.1. Lineage (GTDB taxonomy): Bacteria > Zixibacteria > MSB-5A5 > MSB-5A5 > SM23-73-2 > CAYURP01. Next base: position 6,111 of record JBARPA010000096.1, on the reverse strand, counting down.
TGGAATCCATCAGATTTGAAGTTTTTCTTCATCTGGGGACATTCTTCTCTGTGGTCATAATCTTTCGACAACAGATATGGAAACTGATAAGATCATTAAGGGGAATTTTCAGAAAGGATGATTCGGAATCAGAGGAATATTTAAAACTTCTGGGCTTGATTCTGGGTGGCTCTGTGCCAGCCTTAGTGCTTGGATTGTCTTTTAATGAATATATGGAGAAGGCTTTTACCAGCCACGCTTTTGCTTCCAGCATGTTGATCCTGACCGGTTTGTTCCTGTGGTTTACCCAATTCACCAAAGCGAAGAAAGACAAGCTCAATTTGGGGGATGCGATTCTTGTGGGGCTGGCTCAAGCGTTTGCTCTTCTGCCAGGTATATCCAGGGCAGGTTTCACCATTAGCACAGGCCTTTTCAGGGGGGTGAAAGGAGAAAAATCAGCAGAATTCTCATTTTTATTGTCCCTTCCTGCCATCTTAGGTGCCTCCATTTTAAAGTTTAAGGAAATTCTGGATGAAAGTCCCGGCTCCGGTGAGATTATTCTGTATCTTTTAGGTGGATTTATTGCCTTCGTTTTTGGATACATAGCCATCAAATTCCTTCTGGGTGTTCTGAAAAAAGGCAAATTCCAGAATTTCGCTTACTATTGCCTGGGCGTGGGAATTTTGTCTTTGATATTCCTCTAATCCTTAATATATTTATCCAATTACAAATGAATTGTTAACGTTTGAGTCTAAAATGAAAGACGTCTTGAAAATATAGTTGGAATAACCGATCTGACATGAAACCAATAAATAAAATATTGATTATTCGATTAAGCTCCATGGGTGATATCATCCTCACCCTGCCTGTGGTGGAAGCTTTAAAAAAGGAATACCCTGACTCAGAGATTATTTTTCTCTGCAAAAATAAATATGAAAGTCTTCTTCTTGATCATCCACAAATAGATCAGGTAATGGAGTTTGATCCTCAGGGAGATCACAAGGGGATCAATGGTCTTTTAAGATTGATAAATGAACTGAAAGCTTTAAAGTTCGATGTGATCCTGGATCTGCATTCGAATTTGCGATCCTTTTTCATCAGAAACCTCCTCCCGGCAGAGTTCAAGATAAAATATAACAAAAGAAGGTTGGCACGACTTTCTATGGTATATTTAAAAACTTTTAAAGTTAAATCCAGGCACACCCTGGATTGTTATATGGAATCCTTGCAAAAACTGGGCATAAAATCCGAAAGCAAAATCTTGAGATTTTATCTGAATGAAAAAAACGAGGCTTGGGCAAATAAGTTTCTCTCTGAAAATGGTTGGAATGGGGAGAGGATTTTATTGGGAATGGCTCCGGGCGCAAGATGGAACACAAAAAAATGGGATAAGGAGAAATTCGCAAGTGTGGTGGAGATGCTTTCCCAGAGATCTCCGCTGGATGTGGTTTTGTTTGGTGATAAAAATGACACAGATACAATATCATGGATAGGCAGGGAGTTGTCCAGGAAAGCAAGTACGAAAAAAAATCCGAGGATTATCCTGTGTGTTGATTTTTCTTTTAACCAGGTGGCTGGAGTTCTGCAGATGTGTGACGTTCTGGTGACCAATGATTCCGGTCTGATGCATCTGGCTTCATTTTTAAAAGTTCCGGTGGTAGCTATTTTTGGTCCCACCCATCCCGGCCTGGGCTTTTCCCCTCTGGGTCAGGATAGTATGGTAATAACAATTAATGAAAAATGCAGCCCCTGCAGCCTGCACGGTAAAAGAAAATGCCACCGCAGGGAGAGATATTGTATGGATAGGATTTCTACTGAGGAGCTAGCTGAAAAGGCATCCAGATTTCTGAACAGACAAAAGGCTGTTTTTGTGGATCGGGATGGAACCTTGATCCATGATAGGAATTTCATATCTAAAATTGAGGATGTGGAATTCGTTCCAGGTTCAATTAAGGCAGTTAAGATATTCAAGGATATGGGTTACAAAGTAGTTATCGTTTCCAATCAATCCGGAATAGGCAGGGGTATTCTTACAAAAGAGATTGTTGATAAAATAAATGAATTTATGTTAAGCCAGCTAAGAAAAGAAAGTCTGGATATTGATGGTGTATACTATTGCCCACATAGCCCGGAAGAGAATTGCGAGTGCAGAAAGCCAAATCTGGATATGGTGAATCAGGTTTCCTCGAAACTAAATTTGAGCCTGAAAAATTCATGGGCCATAGGGGATAAGCTCTCCGATGTGATGCTGGGTAAAAACATGGGAGGCAAGGGAGGGTTGGTATTAACAGGTTACGGGAAAAAAGAGCTGGAGAAAATAAAAGGGAGCTCAGCTGTCAAGCCGGATTTTGTTGTAGAGAACCTTCTAGAAGCAGCTGTGTTGATTCAGAAGGATTATCAAAAATATACAAAATATTATGTAAAACAGGATTCATAATCTATGCTGGTAAAAAAACTTGTGGTGGGAGATCTGCAAACCAATTGTTATATCCTGGGGGATGAAAAGACAAAGGAGGGTGTAGTGATTGATCCGGGTGGTGATCCTGAGGATATTGAAAAGGTTATTCAAAAAGAAGGTTTGAAAATAAAATATATCATTCTAACTCATGGTCATGTGGATCATATTGCAGCCTTGACTGAACTGAAGAAAAAGACCAACGCCTTGATTTTGATCCATCCCGCGGATTCGGATATGCTGGTCGACCCCACCTATAACCTATCCTCTTTTACAGGACAGGATCTGATCTGCCCTAAAGCAGACAGATTTTTGGATGAGGAAGATAAGGTAAAGGTGGGAGGTTTTGAGCTTAAGGTTTTACATACCCCGGGACATTCCCCTGGTGGAATCTCCCTTTTTGTTGATAAAATGATTTTTACCGGCGATACTTTGTTCTGCGAGGGGGTAGGGAGATCGGATTTGCCCGGAGCTTCCCATACTCAGCTTTTGGAATCCATAAAAAACAAGATTCTGTTAAAACCGGATGATACGGTGGTCTATCCTGGACATGGTCCCGAGACCACCATAGGTGAGGAGAAAAGGAACAATCCCTGGATCAGGGGGAACCTTGATTAAGAACCTCTCAGATTATCACGTTCATCCGGATTATTCCCTGGATGCCACAGGAAGCGTAGATCAGTACTGCCAGAAAGCATTGAAAATAGGTCTTAAGAGAATATGCCTTACCACCCATTATGATGCAGATCCGGTGAGAAAGGATTTTGACTTTTTGATGAAGGTTGAGAGTAAAACTGTTCCGGTAACACCAGAGATCGTGAATCGATATATAGATGAGATCAGAAAGGCAGGTCAAAAGTATTCAGAATCGGGACTGGATGTTTTAGCTGGCCTGGAGGTGGATTATGCTCCTCACATTGAGGAGACTTTAAGAAAGGATTTACCGCAGTTTGATCTGGATTATCTTTTGGGAGCGGTGCACTGCCTGGATCATATTGCCATAACATCCTCAGTCGAGGCGGAAAAGTATTTCAAGAGAAATAATATGTATGAGATGTGTGAGGAGTATTATGATGTTCTGACTCAAGCTGCTTCATCCGGTCTTTTTCACTGCATTGCTCATCTGGACTGCTACAGAAAATATGGGCTTTCTTTCTATGGCGAGGAAATTTACACAGCACACAGAGATTTTATGCAACCCGCTCTTAAGGCTTTAACCTTGAATGATGTAGGGATCGAGATAAACACCTCAGCCCGAAGACAGGGCCAGAAGGATTTCTATCCCTCAAGAGAAATTTTGGAATTAGCAAAAGCATCTGGGGTAAGAGTTGTAGCCATCGGTTCTGATGCACACAAACTTGATGATCTGGGAAAAGACTTAGAGGAAGCCTACGAATTAACCTTAGAGTTTTTTCCCGAATCAAAAACAGAACTGCTGAAGTGAATCCTTCATAAATAAAAGATTGTAGTTGCACAATTTATTGGGCTGGTTTTAGTCAACTTTTAGGGGTGCCAGAACCTGACTTAGGTCAGGTTCTGGATATTTTCATTCGGTAACACAGGTTGTCTCAACCTGTGTTATCCCAAGGGGGTAGTTCTGGGTCTCCTGACCCAGAAATCTATGGACAAGGTCAGGAGACCTTGTCCTACCTAATAGTTAAAATACAACGGTGATGAGAATGTATGGGGAAGACCCCTGTGTTCGCCCGAAAAATCTAAGGATAAATGAATTTTTTAAATATAAATATTAAGACTCCGATATCCATATTCAGCGGAAGCTAACCGTAAAATTAAACTTGCTTTTAATACAGGATTTTATATCTTTTGTATCAAATTTAGAATTTGGAGAGGATGAATGTTAAGTATTAAAGAACAGATGGAGGTTATCAAAAGGGGAACGGTTGAGATTATTCCTGAGGATGAACTGATTAAAAAGCTGGAGCACTCCATCAAAGCCAAAAAGCCCTTGAGGATAAAGCAGGGATTTGACCCAACTGCTCCTGATATTCATCTGGGGCACACGGTTGGCCTGAGAAAATTGAAACAGTTTCAGGAACTGGGGCATAAGATTGTTTTAATCATAGGCGATTACACCGGTATGGTAGGCGACCCTTCGGAGAGGTCCAGCACCCGTCCCCAACTCACCAGGGATGAGGTAATGAAAAACGCTGAAACCTACCAGAAACAATTTTTCAAGATAATTAACAAGAGCAAAACCGAGGTTCATTTCAACGGGGAATGGTTCTCCAGGATGAGCTTTCTGGATATAATCCATCTGGCCTCCAGATTCACCTTAGCCCGGATGCTGGAGCGGGAGGATTTCTCCAAAAGATACTCCCAACAGGTGCCCATAAGTTTACATGAACTTTTCTATCCCTTGATGCAAGCTTATGATTCAGTTGCCATAAAAGCTGACGTGGAGATCGGAGCCACTGAACAGAAATTCAATCTTTTAGCCGGACGCCAGATTCAGGAGGTTTACGGCCAGGAACCCCAGATAGCCCTGACCCTTCCGGTTCTGGCAGGAGTGGATGGTGTGCAGAGGATGGCGAAATCCACGGGAAACTACATCGGCATCGATGAACCACCATCAGAGATATTTGGCAAAATTATGTCCATTCCGGATGATTTGATCTACCCTTATTTTGAGCTTTTGACAGATATTCCCTTAGAAGAATTGAAAAAGATCAAAAAGGACCTGGATCAGAAAAAAGAGAATCCCATGGTGCTCAAGAAAAAATTGGGCATAGAGATAGTCAGCCTCTATCACAGCGAAAAGGAAGCTTTAAAAGCTCAGGAAGGATTTGAAAGGGTTTTTTCTAAAAAAGAATTACCTGAGGAAATTCCCGTTTTCAAACTGGATTATGATGAGCCTAAAATCTGGATAGTGAAGCTTCTGACCGTGACCAAACTTTGCTCCTCGTCTGGCCAAGCCAGGCGCTTAATCCGCCAGGGTGGGATTTATCTGGATGACAAAAGGGTAGAAGATGAGAATTTGGAGGTGTCGGTTAAAGGGGAGAAGCTGCTGAAGGTGGGCAAAAGGAAGTTTTTGAAGATAATTAAAGCGTAAGCATTTAAATAATATAACTTATTTAAAGGGGTTGGAGCACTTATAATTTTATAAACGATTCAACATTTTTTGCTTGACATAAGTTATATACCCCATTAAATTAATAAATTAAGTGGGGATAGAGGGGATTAAGCCGCGGACGGACCCCAGAAAGTCTTATCGTTTGCTAATTTTCTTAGATTTTGCTTCTAAACGAAACTATGTGTTTTTCTTTGGTAAAGCTTAAATTCCAGATCAGTTAAGTAACCTATGAATGGCTTCAGATTTATCAAACGGGTAAACAATCCAAAGGATCTTAAAGGTTTCATCAGTTATTAAAACTCTTCTAAAGGAAAGGAGGAATTGCCAGGACACATTATCAGTATTCACAGAATGTGAAACCCAAAACACATAAGGGAGCAGAAAGGAACTGAAATGAACACTAAGAAAATGCCTGCTTTAGTTTCCCTCACCATTTTGTTCTTGTTTGTATCCAACCTTGCCATAGCCCAGTCAATTTCCCTACCTGACAACAATCTAACAAACACAAAATATTGCACTTGGTTTGGCGGATACTGGGATGGAGATTGGACGACCTCAACCATAGACGCCCAGAACGATACGGTGG
>JBARPA010000095.1:0-8468 GCA_049642665.1 Candidatus Zixiibacteriota bacterium | reverse complement strand
TACCTGAAACATGGGCTAAGACCTGATGCCCATTTTCCAGTTCCACTTTGAACAGTGTATTGGGCAAAGTCTCCAGGACCTTACCTTCGACTGTAACAGTTTCCTCTTTTGCCATGAACTCCTTTTCTAGGTCGTTAAAATCATAGCGCCATTTTCTGTTATGGCAATAGTATGTTCGAAATGAGCAGAAAGGGATCCATCAGATGTAACCACAGTCCATTCATCCTCCAGAGTTTTTATCTCAAAGGAACCTGAGTTCACCATGGGCTCAATAGCCAAAACCATGCCTTCCTTTAAGAGGGGACCTTCCCCTGGCCTGCCAAAGTTGGGAACTTGAGGTTCCTCGTGCATATGTTTGCCTATTCCATGGCCTACCAGTTCTCGGACCACGGAGAAACCACTCCGCTCCACATACGATTGGATAGCGTGGGAGATATCCGAAAGGTTTTTTCCGGCAACTGCATTTTGGATCCCTTGATCTAATGCATTTTGGGTTATCTGTATCAACCTCTGGGTTTCGTTTTCCACCTCACCCAAAGGGAAGGTGAAAGCACCATCGGCATAATAACCATCTTTCAAAACGCCCAGGTCAATGGAGACCAAATCTCCCTCCGTAAGGATTCTATCACCGGGAATTCCATGCACCACCTCATTATTGACGGAAACACAGATATTGGAGGGAAAACCACGATAACCCTTAAATGCTGGAATAGCATCATGCTTCTTGATAAACTTCTCAGCTAAAGTATCCAAATCCCTGGTCTTCATTCCGGATCTTATCTTCCCTCCAAGAAATCTCAGAGCCTGAGCTACGATTCTCCCATTTTCCTGTATTATATTTATCTCCCTTTCTGACTTCAACTCGATCATATTATCTTTTCTCAATCTCCTTTAAGATCTTATCCCTTACTACCCCTGGATCTCCCTCCGCATTAATCACCACCAGCTTTTCCCTTTTTCTATAATACTCCTCAATTGGTTTTGTTTTCTCATTATAGATGTTAATACGATTCAAAATCGAATTCTTTTGGTCATCCGTTCGGGAACAAAGCTTCCCTCCACAGAGGTCACACTTTTCCTTAATTTTAGGAGGTTTAGAATCTATATTATAATCGGCCCCACAAACAGAACAGATCAATCTACCGGAAAGTCTTTGAATAACAGTTTTTTCCGAAACATCCAGTTTAATCACCTGCTTCAGTTTTTCTCCCAGATCATCCATAAGTTTCTCTAGTTCCTCTGTTTGGTTTAAAGTGCGAGGAAATCCATCTAAGATAAAACCTCCTTCACATTCGGGGGCTTTGATTTTGTTCTTTATTACCTCCATAATAATGTAATCTGGTACAAGTTTGCCACTTTTCAGGATAGCATCCATCTTCTTTCCCAGACCTGAATTTTTCTTAACCTCCTCTCTTAGCATATCGCCTGTCGAAATCCAAGGAATCTTTAACCTTTCAGACAAAAGTTGTGCCTGGGATCCTTTCCCGGATCCTGGGATTCCTAATAAGACTAATCTCAATTTAAAATCTAACCCTGATTTTTCCTTTCTTCATGAATCCATCGTAATGCCGCATGATGAGGTGTGATTCTATCTGCTGCAGAGTATCCAGTGCCACTCCCACCACAATGAGAAGCCCGGTACCGCCAAAATAGAACTGAATATCCATGGTCTGCATCATAAAGTAAGGAAGTATAGCTATGAGAGCAAAAAAGGTGGCACCGGGTAGAGTTATCCTGGTCAAGACCCTGTCTATATATTCGGAGGTCTTTTTACCCGGTCTGATGCCCGGGATAAAGCCTCCATACTTTCTCATATTGTCCGCAAGATCAACGGGATTGAACACAATTGCGGTATAGAAATATGCAAAGAATATAATCAAAAGACCATAGATTATAGAATAAAGAGCACCTCCCGGCCGGAATGAGGTGGAGAAGTTTTGCACCATCTCGCTGCCCGGGAAGAACTGAGCTAAAGTTGAGGGAGCAAACATAATGGATTGAGCGAAAATTATGGGAATGATACCTGCAGTATTAACGGACAGGGGTATGTGGGTGGACTGCCCTCCATACATTTTCCTGCCCACCACTCTTTTGGCGTATTGAACCGGAATTTTCCTTTGGGCTCTGGTCACCAAAACGATAGCAGCAATTACCCCAACCATCAAGGCCACAAGCACCAGCTCCTGCATGAAGTATCTTTCGCCCTGAAACAACCTTCTGATCTCATCCAGAGTTCCGCTTGGGAATCTGGCTATTATTCCGATCATAATAATGAGCGAGATTCCGTTTCCGATCCCCTTATCAGTTATCTGCTCACCCAGCCACATAATAAAAATGGTTCCCGAGGTAAAGGTGATCATGGTAATCAACTTAAAGGGTACTCCCGGATTGGGTACCACATACATTCCCCCAACGTTTAAGCTCTCCAAAAAGACGCTGGTAGCCATAGCCTGGACCGCTGCAATGAGAACCGTTCCGTAGCGGGTATACTGGGTGATTTTTCTTCTACCTTCCTCCCCCTCCTTTTGAAGCTTCTGGAAGTAGGGTATCACAGCACCCAGAAGCTGCATAATAATCGAAGCGGAGATATAAGGCATGATTCCCAAAGAGAAAACAGTGGCCTTGCTGAATGCCCCGCCCACAAACATATCAAAAAATCCTAATAGAGAACCCCGGGCCTGACTGAAAAACTCGGATAAGACATGGGCATCTATCCCCGGGGTGGGAATGTGTCCCCCTATCCTATAAACTATAAGGATGGCCAAGGTGAAAAGGATCCTCTTTCGCAGCTCCGGTATTTTGAAGATGTTCTGGATTTTTTCGATCACTTTATCACCTCAATTTTCCCACCACAGCTTTCTATCTTCTCCTTTGCTTTTTTACTGAAGGCATTAGCTTGAACTGTTAAGGGAATAGAAATATCACCTTTGCCTAATATCTTAACAGGTTCCTCCTCTTTTCTTATCAGACCCAATTTTTTCATAATCGAAGGAGTGATCATTTTTTGATCTTTAAGGTCTTTCAGGGAATCCAGGTTAACAATCTGATATTCCTTTTTGAAGATATTGGTGAATCCCCTTTTAGGCAATCTTCTGGCCAGAGGCATCTGTCCACCCTCAAACCCGGGTGTTTTTTTGGCTCCGGATCTGGCCATCTGTCCTTTATGGCCTCGAGTCGAAGTTTTTCCATGTCCAGATCCCGGACCCCTTCCCACTCTCTTTTTCTTTTTTCTTATGCCCTTCAGTCTTTTCAGTTGACCCATTCTCATTTTCAAATCTCTTCCACCAAAAGCAGATGTTTAACCTTCTGGATCATTCCCCTTATCTGAGGTGTGTCTTTGTGTACCACACTTTGATTAAGTTTTTTTATGCCCAGAGCTTTTACGGTATTTCTCTGTTTTTGGTTATAACCAATTACGCTTTTAATCTGGGTTATTTTCAGCTCTTTTGCCATTTTATTCTTTATAAAAAGTTCTATTTACCACTATTTTTTTCTCAAATTCTCAATTTCGACAATTCGCCTGAGATCCAAAAATCCTCTGATAGTTGCCTTAGCCACGTTATGGGGGTTATTGGAGCCCAGGGATTTTGTTAGAAGATCCTGGATTCCCGCCACCTCCAGCACGGCTCTAACTGGTGCCCCGGCGATCAAGCCGGTTCCGGGGGAAGCAGGTTTCAGAATCACCGAGGCAGATCCAAATCTTCCAACGATCTGATAAGGGATGGTGCCATTAACTAAGGGGATTTCCACCATGTTTTTCTTGGCAGCTTCAGTTCCTTTGTTAATAGCAGTGGAGACCTCACCAGCTTTTCCCAATCCGACTCCCACCTTGCCTTTTTTATCCCCTGCTGCTACCAGGGCAGTAAAACTGAACCTTTTACCCCCTTTCACCACCTTAGCTACTCGGTTTATATGTATAAGTCTTTCCTCTAATTCCACCGAATCTGTTTCAAATTTTGGCAAGTTTTACCTCTCTGGTTTTAAAATTTAAGGCCTCCCTCTCTGACCCCTTGAGCTAAAGCCTTCACTCTGCCATGATATCTGAATCTGTTACGGTCGAAAACCATTGCTTTTAGCCCTTTCCCCTGGGCCAATTTAGCCAGATATAATCCCACCCTTTTGCTTACTTCAGTTTTATTATCCTCTTTTTTAACAAGTTTCTTAACCTCAGAGGTCAGACTTGAGACTCCGGTAATGGTAACACCCCGTTCGTCATCGATCAACTGAACATAGATATGATTCAAGCTTTTATAGACGGAAATCCGAGGTTTAAGGCTGGTTCCTCTGATTTTTTTTCTGGTCCTTTTTTGACGCCGATCTGAACCTTTTCTTTTTAATTTATACTTATCTTTCATGATTAAATAGCAGTTTTGCCAGCTTTCTTTCTCACCTTCTCATCCTGATATCTAATCCCTTTTCCCTTATAGGGGTCAGGGGAACGAAATGATCTGATCTGGGAAGCTACCAGTCCCACCAGTTCTTTATCGATTCCCTGGACCACGATCTTGGTTGGTCCTTCCAGTTCGATTTTTATACCATCAGGAGGGATGAAAAGAATGGGAAGAGAGAAACCTAAGCTCAGGTTAAGGATTTTACCTTTAATCTCAGCCTTATAACCTATGCCCTTGATTTCCAGGACCCTTTTATATCCCTGAGTTACCCCCTCCACCATATTGGCAATAAGGGTTCGGGATAGGCCATGAAGCGATCTGTCAAACCTTTTGTTTGATGTTCTTTCCACTACTATTTCCTTATCTTTAAGGCCGATTTTGATCTCTGGACGAAGTTTCCTGGTCAGCTTGCCTTGGGGACCTTCAATGGATACTCGATTTCCCTGAATATCTACCTTAACTCCCTCTGGAACAGGAATGGGATTTCTACCGATTCTGGACAATTTTGCTCCTTTTTATTTACCACACTCTACAGATAGCTTCACCACCCACACCGGCGGCTTTTGCTTCCTGGTGGGTCATAATCCCTTTTGAAGTGGAAACTATAATTAATCCTATTACTCTTCCAAACTTGCTCAAGTTCTCTTTTTTTATGTAAATCCTCAGCCCCGGTTTACTTATCCTTTTCAGTCCGGATATTAAGCTTCGATTATTTTGATCGTATCTCAAAAAAACTCTCAAAAGGTTTTGTCGGTTATCCTCCACCTCAACAAAATTTAAGATAAACTTGTTATTCATAAGAATTCGGGCGATCTCCTTTTTTATCCCGGAGGAAGGAATGTCCACTTTCTTGTGTTTGGCTTTGTAGGCATTTCTTATTCGGGTCAACATATCTGCTATGGGATCGGTAAGGGTCATACTATTCTCCTCCTTTACCAGCTTGCCTTTACTACCCCAGGGATCTGACCATTTAAGGCCAGTTCTCTAAAGCAGATTCTACATAGGCCGAACCTGCGCATATAACCTCTGGGACGGCCGCATATCCTGCAGCGATTCCTACGTCTGACTTCAAATTTTGGTGACCTCTTGGATTTCTCAATCAGGCATTTCTTTGCCATGGTCTCCTCTTTCTGATTCAGCTTCTAAAGGGCATACCCAGTGCCTTTAAAAGCTCATAGCCTATCTCATCTGTCTTAGCTGTGGTAATTATGGATATATTCATACCTCTTATCTTTTCCACCTTATCGTAGTCGATTTCCGGAAAGATTATCTGTTCTTTTATCCCCAGGGTATAGTTTCCCCGGCCATCAAAGGAGTCCGGGGGGGTTCCCCGGAAATCCCTGATCCTGGGGATAGCCACATTGACCAATCTATCCATGAACTCATACATTCTATTCTTTCTCAGGGTTACCCTGCACCCAATGGGCATTCCAGCCTTCAGCTTAAAATTGGAGATGGCCTTTTTTGCTCTTCTGGTTCCCGGTTTTTGTCCGGCGATTAGGGTCATATCCTGAATAGCTGCATCTAAAAGTTTGATGTTCTGGATAGCATCTCCCACTCCTATGTTAATTACTATCTTGTCCAGTTTAGGCACCTGCATCACGTTTTTGAAACCAAACCTCTTCATGAAATCCGGAATTATATCCTTTATATATTTCTCCTTAAGTCGAGCCATCTTAAACGATCTCCCCACACTTTCGACAGATTCTTATCTTTGCTTTTTCGCCCTCCGAACCCTCTATTATTTTAAAACTAGCTTTTGTGGGAGAGGAGCATCTGGAACAGTAGAGCATAAGATTGGTGAGGTTTACCGGTGCCTCCTTCTCCACAATTCCACCTTTACGATTTCTGCTCGAGGGTCGGGTATGGCGTTTGATGAAGTTAACCCCTTCAACGATCGCTCTGTCCTTCTTCTGTACCACTTTAAGTATTTTACCCATCTTACCCCGGTCATCCCCACAGATCACCAGCACCGTATCACCTTTTTTAAGCTTCATTCTCTTACCTTAAGTCTTTAAATTACCTCCGGGGCCAAGGATATGATCTTCATAAATTCTTTCTCTCTGAGTTCCCTGGCCACCGGTCCGAATACCCTGGTACCCTTTGGTTCCATCTGATCATCGATTATCACTGCTGCGTTATCTGAGAATCTTATATAAGATCCATCCTTTCTTCTGGTCTCCTTGGTGGTCCTAACCACAACAGCCTTACAAATATCGGATTTTTTCACTGCTCCCCCCGGGATGGCATTCTTGATGGTTACTATAATCACATCCCCCACCCGGGCATATTTCTTTCGGGATCCACCCAGGAGCCTGAAACACATGGCTTTCCTTGCTCCGGTGTTATCCGCGACATTAAGTTTGGTATACTCTCTAATCATTTGATACTTCTACCTTGCTTTCTCCAAAACGGAAACAACCCTCCATTTCTTCAACTTGGACAGGGGGCGAGTTTCCATTACCTTAACTTTATCTCCCACCTTACATTCATTTCTCTCGTCATGAGCATAAAGCTTGTTGGTTCTTTTAATAGTTCGTTTGTAGCGGGGGTGCTGGAGTAAGCGTTCCACTGCCACCACAATAGTCTTTTGCATTCGATTGGAAATAACTTTACCTGTCCTTATCTTTCTTTTGTTTCTCTGAGACATCTTTCTCCTCTAAATCTTTTCCTTCTGGGATTTCCTCTTTTTTGTGTTCAGCGGATAAAAGTTTTATCTTCAGCTCATCCTCTCTCAGTATTGTATTTATCCTGGCCAGCTCCTTTCTCAAGGTTCTCAATCTCAAAGGATTTTCTATCTCCTTGAACGCCTTTTGCATCCTTAAGTTAAAGAGTTCCTCCTCTATCTCCAATTTTCTCTGAAGGAGCTCATCTTTGGTCATTTCCCTGAGCTGCAGCAGGCTCTTCATAATTATACTCCAACTCCCTCTCTTCTGGCAACGAACTTAGTCTTTATAGGCAGCTTATGAGCTGCCAGTCTTAAGGCTTCCTTGGCCAATTTAAGTGTAACTCCTTCCAGTTCAAAAAGAATTCTGCCTGGCTTAACCACCGCCACCCAGTATTCCGGGGCACCCTTTCCTTTCCCCATTCTGGTCTCAGCTGGTTTAACAGTAACTGGTTTATCCGGAAATATCCTTATCCATACCTTTCCGCCTCTTTTTATATGCCTTGTCAGGGCTACCCGAGCTGCCTCTATTTGTTTGTTAGTCAACCAAGCTGGCTCCAAAGCCTTTATTCCATACTCTCCGAAATTCACCTCAGAGCCTCGAGTGGCTTTACCCTTTCTCCGGCCTCTCTGCTGCTTTCTGTATTTAACCCGATTGGGCATTAACATAGGCTATCTCTCCCGGAAAAAAATTAAGACCTGCTTTTCCTGGGTCTCCTTTTTCTTTTAGGTTCCAGAATCATTTCCTCTTTATCCTCTATCTCTTTTTGGGAACCTTTTCCCAATATCTCCCCTTTACATATCCACGCTTTAACTCCAATACACCCATAGGTAGTATGGGCAGTGGCCCGAGCATAATCTATATCCGCCCTCAGAGTGTGGAGGGGTACTCTTCCGTCCATGTACTTCTCGGTTCTGGCTATCTCCGCTCCAGCCAATCTTCCCTTACAATGGATCTTTATGCCCTCGGCTCCCATTTTCATAGATGAGCTAATAGCTTTCTTCATTGCCCTTCTAAAGGAGATCCTCCCCTCCAGCTGTTTGGCGATACTTTCGGCCACCAATTTGGCTGACAGCTCTGGTCTTTTCACCTCGATTATGTTTATGGATATGTCCTTTTTGATCAGAAGCTGTAATTCTTCTTTCAGCCTATCGACTTCGGCTCCTTTTCTCCCGATAACGATCCCGGGACGAGCAGTATAAACATCCAGAGTAACCTTTTTGGGAGCTCTGAATATCTCCAGGTTGGCAATACCCGCATGTTCCAATCTGGTATTCACATATCTTCTAATCATCAGGTCTTCCTGCAGGGTATTGCTGAACTCCTTAGTCGGGGAAAACCATTTAGAGTTCCAGCTTTTAATTATTCCCAATCTGAAACCAACCGGATTAGTTTTCTGACCCAAATCTTT
>JBARPA010000094.1:0-5193 GCA_049642665.1 Candidatus Zixiibacteriota bacterium | reverse complement strand
AAAATCACAGATAATTTAATGTATGGATTAAAATTGATATGCGTCCTCTGGCATCTGTTAGCGGTTATCTGGCTGGATTTCAGCCAGAACTGACAAACCTAAGGGGATATTTTTCCCCTCCAGTTTAAGTTTAAGTATTACCTCCTGATACTTGGTGTCAAACCTTTCGTAAGGATCGTTGGTCCTGAACACCTTGCCGCCTAGGTAGAGTGTTTTTGAAATGACCGTACCTGTTCCTATGGTCTCATTTGTCTCAGCGTTTTTGATTTGGAATGCGTCTCCGATTTTGATTCTTTCCATCCAGAAGGCTTCCACATACAGGCGAACCCAGAGATCGGGTTTGCCCAGAATAATTTGCGAGTTGTCCCTTTCAGGCAATGATTCTCCCAAGCGAACGTCGAATTTATAAACGATTCCATCTATTGGAGATTTCAGATCAAGCTGATCCAACTTAGCTTTATCCAGCTCCGCTTCTTTTTCCGCAGTTAATATATCCAAAGAATCCAGCTCCATTTTAAGTTTGGATTGGGTGTATTCATATTCGGTGATGGCTTTGTCTTTGTAGAGACTTATATTTCTAATAAATTTATCCTTACTTATAGCCAGAGCTTTTCTTGATAAATCCACTCGGGCTAAAGCTGCAGCAAACTGTGCTTTCTCCACTTCGTTTTCCAGAGTGCACAACATCTGGCCCTTTTCAAGCGTGTCCCCCTCACTAACATAGATAGCTATAACCTGCCTGGTCATGGGCGCAGCCAGGAATACCTCCCTGCCCTCAGGCTCAACTGTTCCGTAAACCCGGGCAGGTGCCTGGGAAAGAACTGGAGAGTCAGCAGCATCCATTTCCGGGGAGGACCTTTTGATATTTATGACTATATAGAATAGTCCCAGCACCACGATGAGGGTTAAAGCTATGTTTCTAAGATTTTTTTTCATTTTCATCTCCTCCCCCGTTACGGGAGTCATAAATGACCTCGCCATTTTCCAGTTTTATCATACGGTCAGCATAAGGGAAAACCCGGGGATCATGGGTTACCATGACCACCCCTCGATTCTCATCCCGGGAAAGCTTTTTCAACGTATTCAGAACAATGGTGCTGCTTTCCACATCCAGGGCAGAGGTGGGTTCGTCACAAAAGAGCAAAACCGGGTCGTTTACCATTGCCCGGGCAATGGCCACCCTTTGCCTCTGGCCTGCGGAAAGCTGCTGGGGCATAGCATTGATGTAGTCTAATAGGCCGAATTCCTCAAGCAGTTTTTGGGCTTTGTCTTTTGTCTGGCGAGAGGCAGTGCCGCCTTGAATGGATGAAGGAATCAATATGTTCTCCATCACGTTCAAGGATGGGATCAGATCAGCATGCTGGAACACAAAGCCGAATTTCCTCATTCTCAGGGTTGCCAGTTCATCCTCCGCAAAGCTGGAAACCTTATCGCTGTTAATGAGAATGTTTCCCCGGGTAGGGGAGAGTATCAATCCCATTATGGTTAAAAGGGTGGTTTTGCCGCTGCCCGAGGGCCCGGCGATAATGGTGAACTCCTGGGTGTAAACTTCGAAATTTATATCTTTTAACACCGTTCTCCAGGATTTTCCATCGAAAAATTCTTTGGAGACATTCTCTAATTTAGTTGCTACTTTTTTCATTTTCATTCTTTTTTAATTTTACATTATCATCTGAACGCAGACGCTGGTTCTATTTTAATAGCCCTTCTCATGGCCAGAAGCGAACCAATAATGCAAAGTATTACCGTAGCCAGTGCATGCACCGGTGGCACCCAGGAAAACATATAGCTGGGCAAACGGGAATCCCGGGTTCCGCTTAGAAAAAATGCCAGCAAAAAAAGGCCGATGAAAATTCCCACCAGCGCGATAAAAATCGCCTGGTAAAATACAATTATTATAATATCCTTTTTCCTGGCACCGAGAGCTCTCAGAACAGCGAAGTCTTTCTGCCTATTGAGTATATTTGTATACATGGTGAGCATAATAATCACGATTCCCACCAGTACGCCTATTATAGTGGAAAATCCGAAGCTGGTGCCGATTCCGGTGTTTTTCAGATAATAAAGACGCGTCTGGATTGAAAAGTTCTCGGTTGTCAGAACCTCAGCTAAGGGAAGTATTTTTTCCAGCCGGGTCAGGTTCTCCGGGTTATTCATCCCGGGGTTGAACTTCACCAGAATATTGCTGCATCTGTCTGCTGAAAAACTGGAGATCTCGCGGGCTTTGTTCAAGTTGGTGAAGATCAGGGTGCCCCCGAACCCTCTGATGTTTTGAGTGAATCCGGCAATGCGTATTCTTTTATTGCCTACCTCAAGTATGTCGTCTATTTCAGGTTCACCAAAAACCTTAAGATCCAGCTGATCCACTGTTACACCCTCATAGTCCAGAAGCACATCGATATTGCCTTTCTGGAATCTCCAGGGACCACCCATTAGACTGGGACGAGCTAAGCCCACAACCTGCACTGGCTGAAATTTGCCATCCCTTCTTTTTACCAGTCCAGCAGTGGAAATAATGGGATCGGCGCTTTTCACCTGGGGTAAACCCATTATCCGATCCACGTACCTTATGGGTAATGAGCCGGAGGCATTTATGTTCTCCGTGTTTTTACTGGATATCCAGACGTCCGCCCCGCTGTGATCAACCAGAGCAGACATAAAGCTTAATAGCCCGAAGAATATAGTAAGCTGCTGCCCCACCAGAAAGATTATAGCCACCACTCCCAGCACCGCACCTGCGGTGGTTGAACGGTCATACAGCAGAATCTTTATGGCTACCAATCTACGCATTTTTGCCCAGAAGCTCTAAGGCTTTTGAATGCACTTCCTGGTAATCATCAAGTACCGCATCTGAGAGTTTTTGAACGGTTTCCTTTGCCACAACCGCGGCTTTACCACCCAGAACGATCTTTGTCTCTGAGGAGATTTTGCGAACCTTTTTCAAGAATTCAACTGTTTCAGGGAGATTGGATATTAAGGTAACTGAAAGAAAAACCACATCCGGCTTATGTTTGGTAATTACATCAATATTATCCTGTTCCGGTGCGCTGTGTCCTACAAAATAGACCCTCCAGCCTTTGCTCTCCAGATAGCTGGCCATAATCTCTGCGCCCATCTCGTGTTCCTCACCCGGAACGCAGCTAACCAGAGCCTTATAGGGTAGGGCTTTTTCCCGGGGAATGCTGTCGCAGAGCCGGAAGATGATGTACCTGCAAATCTCTGTGGCGGCGTGTTCATCAGCAGCGCTGATCTTGTTTTTCTGCCACAAAATTCCTATCCGCCTGAGCGCGGGCATAAGCACCCCGCTGCACACATCGCCGGGTTGATTTCCTTTCTCCAGCAGCCCCATCATGTAATCTGTGGCATCCCTTCTTCTTTTCTCCAGAAGCAGGTTTGTAAATTCCCTTTGAGCCTGGTTTTCAGGTTCTGAGGTTATCTCCGATCGTTTCAGAAACTCAGATAAATTTCTTTGCAGGATTCTTAATGGCTGAACCAGTTCCCGGGAAAGGGAGGGCTGAATTGTTCCGTGAATTGACATGATCCAGGAGTCCAACATTTTTTCGAAATAGTTTTTTTCAAAACCACGATAATAAAGTGTAGAAACCAGCCATGTAAATTCTTGAACCAATGCCTCATATAGATGGAATTGATAGACCGCTAAGAGTGTATCACCAAAATTCTTATGCATATGCTTCAGGAGACTCATGTGGATCTCTAACGGTTTTTCGCAGCAGAATTTGTTGTCAACTACAAATTTCTCGTTGACCAGAAAAACGAGTCTGGGCAACGAGTGGCGAAAGGAGGCAATAGCTTCTTCTGATATTCGACTTAACCTCGTAAATTCCGCTTTAATCTGTGCAAGTTTATCCATTAGTCCAAACTCTTTGAAAAGTCTTTACCCGATACAGCTGCAAAAGCCTCGTAGAAAATACGAAGAGCCACCAAATTTGTGAGTCTTACTTTGTAAGGTATTTTGTACAAAGTTGAATTTCCTATATGTGCCTCTTTTTTATTTCAGATCGAAGTTAATATGAATAAAATCCAGATAATAGGTGCGGGGTGTTTCCCAGGTTCCCCACACCCCAATGATAACATAGAGCGTGCTGTCAGACTCAGAAGTTACGTCGAAATCATAGCTCTTGGCCAGCCATTTGAATCCACTATCCGTATCAGAACCGTTGCCAGTATGCCCCTGGTACACAAGATCGTCTCTGGTCTCCGGTGGTTTGGTCACAACACCGGTTATGATTGTCCAGAGGTTTGCTAACCCGAAATCGGCGCTGGCAAAGGCATATTTCACCTCGACTCGATAGTTTCGATTAGGCTTCACAACAAAGCCCCGTTCGATCCAGATTTTACCCGCATCATTATAATTCTCCAGATAGAATTTCAAAGCACTATTCCCATCGTAAACTATCTCGTCAGTCCGCTCAATTGACCAATCTATAAGTGTATCTCCCAGTTCCAGATCTACAGCTCTTTTTCCCCATCCCTCCATGTCATTCTCAAAGGAAAAGAAATAAGTCCCGGGCTTAGGCTGGGAATTGATTATTATTTTCTTCCCGCATGCACAAAACACAAGGAGCACTACAGTCATAAGAAAAGAAATTTGAATTTTCAGATGAGTCGAATTGTTCATTTTACTATGGGCGATGCTTGCATATCAAATGGATTGATTCTCATGGCCAGGGAGAAAAGATGGGGATAATTATTTTTCAGATGCTTCATGTAATCCAGCCATTGATGAACCAGGTTTATGTATACTCTTTTTATGTCGACTGCAAGATGTTTATAATCGGTATCCGGCAGAGCTTTTATATCATCTCTGTTCATCAATTCCTCTGTCAAATGGAAAACAGCCTGTAGAAGATCGGTGAATTTCTCATGTTCCAGTAGATTTGGGTTTTCCAGTAACCTGAGCAAAAAATCCCTTTTTCCTGTAAGAAAGATGCGTAAATGCTCCAAACTAACCTTCTGAATATTTACATCATAGTCATAATTTTTCAGAACTTTGCTCACGGTATGAAATTCCTGCTCGGACCAATCCTTGGTTATGACAAGCTCATTTCTTATTTCATCTAATTTGGGATCAAAATCAGAGAAATAGGTTAAAAGTTCCGTTCCCACTTCACTGAAAAAAGCCCCTATGACCATGTTCATCTTTTTTAATCTATTTCGCTTTTCCCTTTGACT
>JBARPA010000093.1:0-26713 GCA_049642665.1 Candidatus Zixiibacteriota bacterium | reverse complement strand
GTCTACGATGGAATAGACAAATGTGCGAACACCTATATGGGAATACCGGTTGATGCCTCCGGCTGCCCCTTGATTAAACCGATAGAGCCCAAGATTGTGATTCATCCGGCTTATCCTCCGGGTGTGACAAAGTTGGACGATGAGACCAAAGTTATGCTGGATGATCTGGCAGGAAGGCTTTTAGCTTATATAGAGGTAAAGATAGAGATCAGAGGCTATACTGACAGCTGGGGAACTCCTGATGGTAATAAATGGGTATCTCAGAGAAGAGCAGATGTGATAAAGAAATATCTGGTGGACAAGGGCGTGTCTGAGCAAAGAATAGAGGCTAAAGGATACGGCGCCACCGATTTCATTGCGGATAATAAAACAGCTGAAGGAAGAGCCGAAAACAGAAGAATTGAGATAGTTACCGTACCCTGAAATAGAAACAAAAGATCAATTAATACAGGGGACCTTTAAGGTCCCCTGTTTTTTTATTTCAGGAAAATCATTTTTCGAACTTCAGTTAGATCTCCTATTTTCAATTGGCAGAAGTATATCCCGGATGGCACAGTTTTGCCTGAATCATCCTTTCCGTCCCATATCGCTTGATGGTTTCCATATGATTTCATTTCATCTAACATAGTCTTGACCTTCTGCCCCAGGATATTGTATATGCTGAGAGTGGTCTGGAGCGGTCTGTTCTCAGTTTTCCGTTTTCTGTGTACCGTAAAGGGAATGGTTGTGGTGGAGTTAAAGGGATTAGGATAATTCTGATATAGAGTGAAACCTTGTATGACCGATTCATTTTCAATTTCCTGAACCGATGTAGGTTTAGACGTATAAATAAAGACCTTACCCTGATTAGTGCTATCTCCGAAAGAAGAAACCATAATCTCTTCGTATCCATCTCCATTTATGTCGCCAGCTGACGCAACCCTGAATCCAAATTTCGAACCTTGAATCTCGTCTCCAACCAAGGTCACATCGAACAGTGAGTCCATCTGAGTGTTACCATAGAAGACATAAACTTTTCCTTTGTCTTTACCAAATTGACAATCACCAATCAATATGTCGTCAAAATTATCTTTATTCAAATCACCTGATGTTGAAATCGAAAGGCCAAATGACGAAGGCAATGTGTCCTCGCCAACTAAGGTTAAGGTGTCAAATTCCAATTCCGGATAATCTGAAACACTATGGAATAATGAAACACATTGACTAATTCCACCTACTATCACATCTTTCAAACCATCACCATTGACATCACCAGCTGAAGCGACTACCCTTCCAAAATACAGAAATTCAATCGAGTCACCGTGAAAGGTAATGTCAGCAATAGTGTCCATCGGATTGCCTCCATAATAAATCGAAGCTCGTCCTATAGCATAAGGCCAGCTTCCCATCTGCGGAGCACCTATCAATATATCATCATAGCCATCACTATTGACATCACCAATCCCAGCTACTGACGTCCCAAGGAACTCCACTATATAAGCGTCTGCCTTTCCCTCTATATAGACGTCATAGATGCTGTCCATATCCTCGCCGCCAAAATACACAAAAGCCCTTCCATTAAACCAAGGAGCGCCAACTACAACGTCATCATATCCATCATTGTTAACATCTCCAGCTGAAGAAACTGCATAACCGAAATTATGGTTGTAGTCCGAATCTTGTAGGATAACATCTGCTGTGGTATCCATGGGATCCCCTCCAAAATAGATATAGGCCTTTCCTGCGTTTGATGCCCCGTTTTTGTAATTGAAGGCATGATCAGCCCCCACAATTACATCATCATATCCATCACTGTTCACGTCGCCGGCACAAGCCACCGACCAGCCAAATCCGCTATAATGCCAAAAAGGATCGGGACCTTCTCCAACTATTTTAAGGTCAGGAATAGTATAGAATTCCTCTCCGCCCAAATATATTTTCACATATCCCTGCGAAGGCGATGGTGGATGAGTACCTGCTATTATGTCCATAAAACCGTCTGCGTTCACATCTCCAGCTGAAGCACAGGATACAAAACAATCATCTTCTTTTTCACCCCAAATCTCTCCTAAAAGAGTAAGAGAATCCTGAGCAGAGGCAATATTTATACTCAGAAGAATTGATATCCCTAAAAATATGATGGATAACTGCTTCATACACCCCTTTCCTCCTCTTCCAATCTAATTATTTCCTCAGAATTGTCAAGCCAAACAAACTTTATTCCAAGAATATCCCGCTTTCAAGTATTAATTTATTCTTCATTTGTGGCTGGTGCGGAAGTATAAATGAATACTATGCCGTAGTATAAGCCGTTGCCCTCAGATGAAATCATAACCTCATCGTAACCGTCTCCGTTTATGTCACCCAGACCTGTGACTCCAATACCAAAACCTGTCACGGTAGTATCCTCTGGCTGTATTATTATATCAGGTTTTGCATCCAAATCTTTTCCGCCATAAAAGATATAGCAGGATTGCTTGGCTTTATCATCGCAGGCTATTATATCTTCGTGTCCATCCTGATTAAGATCTCCGGCTGATGAAATCGATTTGCCTACAGGTAAAATGAGGTAAGAACTTGTATCCATTGGAAAACTTCCAAAAAATACCTTGGTTTTCTTTTCGTTGCTGATCAATATGTCCGGGACAGTGTCCCCGTTTAAATCTCCCCCGGAAGCCAGTTTTAATCCCAGCCTTTGGAATTCAGTCGAATCTCCCCAGATGGTAATATCAGGAATAGTGTCCACAGGATCACCTCCCAGAAAAATCAAGACCTTGCCTGCTCCCCAGGGGGCTTCGATAAAAGGAGAGCTTATCATTATATCATCGTATCCATCGGAGTTAATGTCTCCTACATTAGCTATGGCTCTTCCCAGATGCTCGCCAGTACCTAGTTGGCCTTTGATTTGAACGTCATATATGCTGTCCATTTCCTCTGCCCCGAAATAGAGGTAAACCCTTCCCCTGGCGGTCATACCCTCAGGTGCTGCCACCATTACATCATCATAACCATTGTTATTAACATCTCCGGCTGAGCAGACAGTGGAACCGTACCGGAAAAATACTCTTGAATCCTGCATTACCAGATCCGCCGTAGAGTCTACAGGATTGCCCCCAAAATAGATATATGCTTTACCCGCACCCGTGCCATAATGCTTTCCGTAAGCAGAACGAGCTCCCACGATAATATCGTCATATCCATCCCCGTTAAGATCACCGGCACAAGCTACTGTTGCACCATAAGCCCCTCCATCGCCTATTATTTTCAGATCAGGTATAGTATCAAATTCCACACCGCCCAGATAAATCTTGACATAACCTTTACCAGCAGGATTTCCGGTGATTATATCCTTAAAGCCATCCCCGTTCACATCTCCTGCAGAGGCGCAAGCTCTTTCACCCGAAAGGGTAGTTAAAAGCAAAAGCGAGTCCTGCGCCCGAACAGCAGTAGAAGCCAGCATTATTGAGACCACAAAAAGAATAATAAAAAAATGCTTCATAAAAAGCCTGCTTTCAATTGAAATCTAAACTTTTCCAGATAATTGTCAAGTGAAACCAGAGCTTATCCTATGTTCTCCAAATGCATTTATTTTTACACAAATTTATTAATGTCAGCTTGACAAAGAGACCAATTTTTATATATTGAAATGCGTTAAAGTTTACGATACTTTTGATAGAGATTCCCGCGTAGCTCAGTCGGTAGAGCAGGTGGCTGTTAACCACCTTGTCGCTGGTTCGAGTCCGGCCGCGGGAGTTTTTAATTGAGCTAAATCAGTTGGTAGGGTCCCGCCGAATCAGAAAACAGAAAACGGCGTACAGTAAACGGAATTTTTACTGTTCACCGTGAACTATTTACTGTATGCCAGCTACAGTAGTTGTGGCTCAGTTGTTAGAGTCCCGCAATTTAGAAAACTGAAAACAGCTTCCAGTAAACGGAGTTTTTTGCTATTTTCTGTGAACTGTTGACTGTATGCCAGCTACAGTGGTTGTGGCTCAGTTGGTAGAGTCCCGGCTCAAGAGTTTTCATTTTCAAAACTACCATATTGAAAGTATTTTAATTATCTATCATCCAACCTCTTCTGTTTAAATCATAAGTGCAGCTGTTTTTTCATAGCTAATAAGTATAGTAGTGGAATAATTATTAATGTAAGCAGAGTTGAGCTGATAAGTCCACCCACCATGGGGGCGGCGATTCGCTGCATTACCTCTGAGCCGGTGCCGGTACCTAAAAGTGCTGGCAAAAGCGCCAGCATGGTGGTGCTTACGGTCATCAGCTTGGGTCTTACTCTTTCCACGGCTCCCTCCTTGATTGCAGCCATCAAATCGTCCTCGGTTTTTAATCTTGCTTCCCTTTTGTAACGGGCCACGGCCTCGTTGAGATAGACCAGCATCACCACTCCAGTTTCAGCAGCCAGGCCTGCCAGAGCGATGAATCCCACATAGACCGCAACTGAGATGTTAAACCCGAATATATAGAATAGCCATACTCCTCCCACCAGAGAGAAGGGCAAGGACAACATAACGATCAGACTTTGAGTGAAGTTCTTAAACAAGAGATATAAGAGCAGAAAGATCACCAGTATGGTTAAAGGGACAATTATGTTGAGTTGCCTGGCTGCAGCCTGCATATATTCGTACTGCCCGCTCCAGATCAGAGAGTAGCCTGAGGGAATGGAGATCTCGGATGAAACCTTTTCTCGCGCATCTTTCACGTAACTTCCCACGTCAACCCCTTTTATGTCAACGTATACCCAGGCTGTGGGACGGGCATTTTCGGACTTTATTCCAGCCGGCCCTTTGCTCACTTCAATCTGTGCCAACTGACCCAAGGGAATCTGCGCTCCGGACGGGGTAGGAATTAGTACCCTGGAAAGTGCTTCCAAATTGTCTCTTAATTCCCGGGGATAACGCAGGTTAATGGGGTAGCGTTCTAATCCCTCCACGGTCCAGCTCAAGTTCATTCCGCCCACTGCAGATTGGATGACTTTATTAATATCACCGACGTTTAAGCCATAGGCTGCAGCTCTGCGTCTGTCTATGATAAAATCAACATAATTTCCGCCCGTGACTCTTTCCGCATAAACCGAGCGGGTGCCAGGTATGGTTCTAATAAGAGCTTCAATTCGCTCACCCAGAGCGTTCAAACTGTCCAGATCAGGCCCCATGATCTTTATGCCTACCGGAGTCTTAATACCAGTTGCCAGCATATCTATGCGGGTTTTAATGGGCATGGTCCAGGCATTGGTTAAGCCGGGAAACTGTATGGCCCTGTCCAGAGAGTCAATCAACATATCAGGAGTCAAGCCTTTTCTCCATTCATCCTGGGGCTTCAGAAGTATGGTCGTCTCAATCATGGACAATGGCGCAGGATCGGTTGCTGTCTCCGCCCGCCCGGTCTTTCCGAACACCGTCTTCACCTCCGGAAAGCTGCCTATGATCTTGTCAGTCTGCTGGAGAAGTTCTTTAGCTTTCGCTATGGAGATTCCCGGCAGAGTGGTAGGCATATATAGAAGGTCTCCCTCGTAGAGCGGTGGCATGAACTCAGATCCTATCTGGGTCAAAGGCACAAGCGTGACAGCAAAGATAACCAGGACTATCAACAGCGATAACCAGCGATATTTCAAGACCAGATCGATCACCGGACGGTAGAGCTTGATACTGAATTTTGATAATGGATTTCTGCTTTCAGATAAAACCTTACCCTTGATGAACAGAAACATCAAGGCCGGAATCACCGTAACCGACAGCAAGGCAGAGGCTGCCATGGCAAAGGTTTTAGTATAAGCTAAAGGCTTAAATAGCCTTCCCGATTGTTCGCCTAATGCCAGAACAGGTAAAAATGATACAGTGATGATCAAAAGGGAGAAAAAGATAGCTGGTCCCACCTCCTTAGCTGCATCACTTATGATCGCCTTGTGAGTCTTTTCACCGGAATCCCTTTCCAGGTGTTTGTGTGCATTTTCAACCATGACAATAGATGCATCCACCATCACCCCGATGGCAATGGCGATTCCTGCCAAAGACATAATATTTGCGCTTATGCCCAGAAGGTGCATGGTCAGAATGGACAGGAGTACACCTGCCGGTAGAGTAAACAGAGCTATTAAAGTACTTCGGATATGAAAAAGAAATAGCAAGATTATGATGGCAACTATAATCATTTCCTTGAACAGGGTGTGATTGAGATTGTCCACTGCCCGTTCGATAAGATCAGATCGGTCGTAAGCAAGTTTGATGGTCACACCCTGGGGAAGACTTGGCTTCAGTTCATACAATTTCCTCTTGACACCGTTTATGACCTCACGAGCGTTTTCTCCCCACCGCATTACTACAATACCACCCACAACTTCACCTTTACCATCCAGTTCAGCCAGACCTCGTCTGAGCTCGGGGCCATAGTGTATGTCCGCCACGCTGGATAGAAGAACCGGAGGCCCATCCCGGGGCGTGTGCACCACAACGTTTCTTAAGTCATCCAGTACATTGACATAGTTAACGCTTCGCACCATGAACTCGGTCTCACCCATCTCCAGCAACCTTCCACCCACAGCTTGGTTCGACTTCTTGATAGCCATGGTAACATGGGACAGTGGGATTCCAAAGTAAGCCAACTTGTTGGGATCAACTTCAACCTGGTATTGTCTTACATACCCGCCAACTGATGCCACCTCTGCCACGCCGGGAAGGGCGGACAGCTCATATTTTAGAAACCAGTCTTGAATGGAACGTAGATCTGCCAGATCGTGTTTTCCGGTGGTATCAACCAGAACATATTCGTAAATCCAACCTACACCGGTAGCATCGGGCCCCAGTTGAGTTGTTACCCCTTCGGGAAGTCGGGAGATGGCTGAACTCAGGCTTTCCAGCACTCGACTGCGTGCCCAGTAGATGTCGGTTCCGTCTTCAAAAATGATATAGACAAAGGAAAGTCCGAAAAATGAAAAGCCTCTGACCACCTTGGCTTTTGGTACAGCCAGCATGGCTGTGGATAAAGGATATGTTACCTGGTCTTCTACTATTTGCGGTGGCTGTCCGGGAAACTCGCTCTGTATAATTACCTGAACATCAGAGAGATCCGGGATAGCATCCACCGGGATCTCGAAAAAGGAGTAGATCCCGGCAGCTACAGCCACGATCCCTAAAATCAGTACTATCTGCCAGTTGTCAATGGAGTACTGAATAAGTCTTGCTATCATTTCTTTTTCCCCCCTATTTTCACAGCCTCAAGTTTCATCCCGCACTTGGGACACTCCCTCGGGTTGAAGGAGACCACACTATCTTCTGGCATAGGACAGACATAGACAGTTAACTCACCAGCCTTTTCTGCGTGGACCAGTTTCATACCGCACTTGGGGCATTTGCCTGGTTCGAAGGAAATCACGCTGTCCTTTGGCATGGGGCAGACATACAGGGTCAGCTCAGGTTTCTTTTCCATTTTTATCAATTTCATTCCACACTTGGGGCAATTCCCGGGCTTAAATGAGACTACGCTGTCTTCTGGCATGGGGCACACATAGAGTGTCATGTCGCCGACATCCTTCGCCTGGACCAGTTTCATACCGCACTTGGGACACTTTCCCGGTTCAAAAGAGACCACGCTGTCCTCAGGCATAGGGCAGACATACAGGGTCAACTCAGGTTTTTGCTCCATCTTAACCAATTTCATACCGCACTTAGGGCACTTGCCTGGTTTGGCTGATACCACACTATCTTCAGTCATAGGGCAGAGATATACAGTTCGCCCTGAGGTTTCTTCAATAGGAACCAGCCTCATTCCGCACAAGGGACACTTCCCGGGGCCATACTGCACTATATGGCTGTGTTCGTCCATGGGACAGGTGTAAATTCCAGATGGGATATTTTCCTCTACCTTTTTTTCGTGTTTTACGTCTGTGCTTTCATGCTGATGTGTAGTGCCAGGTGATTGCTCCTCGCCAGCAGGCTCAGTTTTTGGCTCATGCGATCCGTGTGCATGACCAAAAGCCAGCGCCTCGTTTAAACGCGTTTCTGAATCTAACAAAAACTGGCCCGATGTGACAATAATCTCACCTGGTTCCAGTCCTGACACTATCTCCAGCATATCATTGTCCCCATAATGTCCTACTTCCACTTGCCGAGGCTCGAACTTGCCTTCTCCAATGTCCACAAAGACCAGCTGCCTGAGGCCTGAATTAATCACAGCAGATGCAGGTATCAGTTTTTTCTTTTCATGGAGGTGCGAAGCGATCAAAACCTCAGAATACATCCCGGGCTTCAACTGCCCAGAAGGATTAGGTACGTTTATCCGTACTTCAGCTTGTCTTTTTGCGTCAAGCTCAGGGGAGATAAAAGATATGGTTCCAGAGAAGCTCTCTCCGGGGAGGTAGGGTAATTCCACGAGCACTTCTTGCCCTAATCTCAAGAAGGGTATCTCGTGCTCGTAAACGAAAGCCCTGAGCCATAGAGTAGAAAGGTCAGCGACTTCAAATAAGTTGGCTCCTGCCTTGAGATACGCTCCCTCAAATGCGTATTTTTTCACCACTACGCCAGTGGCAGGGGCTCGCATGGTCAATACCTTGAAAACTTCACCATCGGATCGCAGCCTCTGGATCTGGTCTTGAGAGATATCCCAGTTGGCAAGTCTTTGTTCCGATGCAGTGAGGAGACGATTCGATTGTTCGCTGACAGATTGGATTGAGGTGACATTCTTGCTGTTTTTATACGCCACCAGATATTCCTTTTGAGCTGCCACCAGCTCAGGGGAGTATATATCCAGGAGTCTGTCACCTGTTTTTACCTTGGCCCCTTCGAAATCGACATATAGTTTCTCGATCCATCCGGAGATTTTCATATTGATAGCATACTGCCTGGTCTCATCGAAGTCCATCTGGCCATAAGCTCTGATGGTTTTTGAGAGTATCCCTGTCTGAACAGGAGCAGTTCTTAAACCCATATTTTGAACCGTCGTGGGATCAATGGAAATTATACCAATCTCTGAGGACTCTCCACCATCCTTCTTGGGAACCAGCTTCATTCCACATATGGGACAGTATCCGGGTTCTTCGGATATGATCTCCGGATGCATTCCACAGGTGTAAAGTTGCTTGACAGTAGTCTGGGCATCGCTTACGCTAATCGTATCTTTACCTCCAAATATCACATATCCAACACCCAGACCAATCAGCAAAGCCAGAATAATAAGTATTGTGTTTTTCATCTTATTTCTCCTTTGTATGTGCCTCCGGTCAGCTCTTCTAAATCTGCCAGAGCTTGATGGAGGCTGTTTAAGGTTGAAAGTTTTTCTATCTCGTAGTTGAAAACCGAAAGTTGCGAAGTTATCAAAGTCAGAAAATCGACCTGGCCCACCTGGTAGGCGATCATAGATGATTCCAGGGTCGATTTGGCCTGAGGCAGAATGGCATCGCGGTATAGCTCAAACTGATCTTTTGCTTTTTCTGCCTCCTGATATCTTTCGACAACCTGATATTCCACCATTCTTTGCATTCCCTCATCCATGCTCTGTGCAGCTATGAGATTTTCATCAGCAGAGCCCAGAAGATTGTTCTGTTTAGCAAAAAACCATAAAGGTAAGCTCAGCCCGACTTTGAAGGTAAGAAAATCGCTACCTTTTACAGCATCCATGGGGGAGGATTCTCTAATCCGATAGTCAACTCCGAAGCTGAAATCAGGCCAGAAATTCCACTTGGCAAGTGATTTCTTTTTCTCAGAAAGCTGTACCTTGACCCTTGACTTTTTCAGCGCTGGATTGTGTTCTATTGCTTCTTTTAACAGGGAATCCAGATTTAAGTCAGGCAGGTCCTCTGGCAAATCAGGAGGAGTTCCAAACGCAATACCTACTGGTCGATTCAGTAGATTTGAAAGCATCTCCTCAGAGGATTCATAGATTTTTTCTGCAGATATTAACCTGTTGCGCAGTTGAGATACCGAAGTCTGAGCTCGAAGTACATCAGAAGCTAAACCTTCACCAGCAGCGTACCTGGCCTCAGCCACCTGCTCCAGACCTTCCATCAGGGCAATATTCTCTTTAATAATTGCTATAGCCTCGTTCCAGTAAGATAGGTGATAGAAGACTGATTTAATTTTTTGAACCAGCTCGTTTTTGAGTTCAGTTTCTGAAAGCCCTGCAGATCTCGCTACGAGATGCCCAATATCGGATTTCGCTTTTAATTTCAGGGGAAAAGGCACCATCTGAGTTATTCCCAGAGAGATACCGGACATAGGAGTCTCATCCAGACTGTAAGTATCAATTGGAAGGTTAGAAAACGCCAGTCCTAAAGTTGGGTCGGGCAAAGTTCCAGATGCCTTCGCGTTGAGCTTCTCTGCCTGGAACCTGAAATGAGCAGCTCTGAGGTACGGATTGACTCTTAGCCCCTCAGCAATCAGAGAATCTAAGATGGACTGCTGCTGTGCCTGGCCTGGCGTTGCCATCAGTGTGAGAAGGCCCAAACAAATTGCCAACCCACACCCCAAAAAAGATAACTTCAGTTTGACCTCCTCAAGTTAAAATTCAGAATTTTACCCTAAAACTCTGGTTACAATATAATCCAATTAACTCCGGAGTCAATTCTTCTTGTGGAGACAAAAAGATATCACTCCGTCAGGGTAACCAGTTCTTTGTATCTAAGCTTAAGGAGGTATTAAATTAGAAAGGACGAATTAAGCAGGTACAAGGGTGGATCTCTATTGAGTAGTATAAAAAGGTGGGAATTCGTAGCTTTTGGCTGGGTGAATGAATCTTCGTGAAAAACTTCCACTTCGGAGGTTTGTAAGACAGATTCTGGTTTTATATTGTAATCAGGAATGATGACTGCAGGTGAACTCTGAGGCTCGGGCCACTCTTTAATCTCACAGGAGCACTCCTTCTCCTGGGTCTTAGTTGGTTGAGAAGTTAAGCAGCTCTCACAACAGCAGTGTTTAGTTTGTGACACGTCACATTTCTGGCAGGGCAGTACAAAGCTGCTCAGAAAGAAAAAAATAAAAGCCATTATGATTAGTGCTACTTTTTTCACCATTTTACTAACTTTAGTCACAGGTTACTCATCATTATTAAGAATTGTTTTCGACCAGCACAAGCTGTTATAATAATATACGATAGAATATGTCTTGTTTGATTGAATCATTAGCTAAATTTATTTGATTTATTCTATCAGAGAATTCCAAAATCGCTGGTTAAAATGAATGATAAATAAAGCTAAAACAAGTTATTCTTCAGTAATACACTGTGTTTCATATAAAATATCAAGTTGCTAAAGTTTCTGTCGTAGAGATTTGTTTCTTTATATATCGGGGGATTATGCGTTTCATATTAGAATTTATGTAAATAGAAAGCTTCAGCACTAATATGAAGTTTGAAGGAACTCAACCTTCTCAGAACTCCACCTCACTTGTGAGACGCGGGGTTTTGCCCCAAAACAAGGCTTGACAAAAGGTTATGAAAACGCTATATTATTTAGTAAGAATTCTTTAGATTAGGTTTTACGCAGTATTTTAGATGAATTAATCCGGCGGAGTAGTTTTCATCACCTTATGTATCTTCAAAACAATAAAATGGGATTTGAGCTTTCTAAAAAGGGATAATAATGATTACCAGGTTACTCGTTTTAGTGATATTGTTATTTATCAGTATCCCTGTTTTCGCTCAGACCGTTGATACCGCCTGGGTGAGGAGATACAACGGTCCGGGTAACGGGCCCGATTATGCTCGGGCAATAACTGTAGATGATTCAGGTTATATATATGTGACCGGCAACTCTCTGCACAGCACGGTCTATTGGGATTACGCTACCATAAAATACTATCCTGATGGAGATACTGCCTGGATAAGAAGATACAACGGGTCGGGGGATTACTACGATTGGGGCTGTGACATAGAGGTAGATGGTTTGGGCAATGTATATGTGGCCGGATGGAGCTTTGGCATGGGCACAGGCAAAGACTATGCCACCATAAAATACTATCCCGACGGAGACACTGCCTGGGTTAGAAGATACAATGGAGCAGCAAACGAGCTGGACGAGACCAACTGCCTGGAAGTGGATGCTTACGGAAACGTCTATGTAACCGGATGGAGCAAATATGATGGAATAGATTATGACTACACCACCATAAAGTACGTGCCTAACGGAGATACTGCCTGGATCAGAACATATAACGGACCGGGAAATGACTGGGACTGGGCTACTGTAATGACTTTGGATGATTCTGGCAATGTATATATCGGCGGCTGGAGCATTGGCGATACTACTGCTGTAGATTTTTGTACAATTAAGTATTATCCCAACGGCGATACCGCCTGGATAAGAAGATATAATGCTCCAGGAAATGACAACGACTACATTGAAGCTATAGGTGTTGATAGTGACGGTAATGTGTCTATAACGGGTAACTCCTGGGACGATTTGACCCAGTGGGATTATTGTACTGTGAGGTACGATTCCTCAGGGAATGAGCTCTGGGCAAGAAGATACAATGGTCCAGGCAATCACTACGATACGCCCACTGCTCTGGCTATAGATGATTCTAGCAATATTTATGTTACCGGATATAGCTATAGCGATTGGGCACGTAATGACTATGCCACAATAAAATATTACCCGAATGGAGATACCGCCTGGGTGAGAACCTACAACGGACCGGCAAATACGAATGACTGGACTTATGTAGTGACCCTGGATAATTATGGCAACGCCTATGTGGCAGGCGGAAGTTACGGAGTTGGAACTTCTCAAGACTATGCCATAATTAAGTATTCCACAGATGGAGATGTGGCCTGGGTAAAAAGATATAACGGACCGGCAAACGACAATGACGTAGTCTATTCCATAAAGGCAGACCACTCGGGTAATGTTTACGTGGCTGGACCGAGTGTAGGCGTGGCATCAAGCTATGACTATGCCACCATAAAATATGTGCCATCGTCTTATCTTTGCGGGGACATTAATGGAGATGACGAGGTGAGTATTCCGGACGCGGTCTATCTTGTCAATTACCTCTTTAACCAGGGTGATCCGCCGCTGTGCCTGCCATATGCTTCCTGTGCCGATGCAAATGGAAATTCAGAGGTGACCATTTCAGATGTGGTATATCTAATTAATTACCTGTTTAAATCCGGCCCGGGCCCGATCTGCTGATATTTAATCGCATTTGTAATTGCCCAATTCTTTGGGTTTGTTCTGGCTCGATCGTCAAGATGCCGTCAAGACTCTTCGAGTTGCGTGTAAATCTGGCAACTGCGAGATCTCATCATTCAGTATCACAGGTTATCGCAACCCGTGTAAACACAACCGGGTAGTTCTGGGGCTCCCTACCCAGAATTGTTGAGACAAGGTCAGGAGAATTTGTCCAACCCATTACCGAAAAAAGGAAAAAATGTAAAGGCGAGCTTTAGCTTGGCATAAAAACTGGAACCATATAGGGTTCTGCTACATCTTTATGCCGCACCTTGGGGGCAGGGTGGGGTTAACGGAATGTTATAGGGGTAAAACCTTAAATTTTACTTGACACAAGAACATAAAAGGGATATATTTAATCTGGTGGTGATCCTCCGGGGCAATATTAGTTGTATGAGAAGCGGTCATTAAGGAAGATCCTAAATTAAGCTCTGTTATATCAGGTTACAGTAAATCTGAAGCCTGACAGAGGTGTTTATGTTTTCCTGGACGAGGTCATTCGGTGATTTTGCCCGAGGTGGATGCCTTCATAATGGTAAATTATTCACTGGATCGGTGGTTTTAGGTTTTGTCCTCTTTTTACTTTTATTTTTAATCCCGAGTTCAAATGCTCAGAGATCTTTTCCTCCTCATGTGGAAGGTCAGCTTATCATAAAATTTGTGGATGGGACGACGGAAAATCAGAAAAAGGAAATCCGTAATAACTTGAACTCCGTTACCCTACGGAAATTTTCCCTGATAGGTGCTGAGCTTGTCCGGATTTCGGGAATGAGCGTGGAGCAGGCTATCGATTTGTTTAAAGAAGATCCCCGGGTTATGTATGTGGAACCTAACTACATATGGCGTGCGGACATTATACCCAACGATCCTGATTTTGACCTTCTCTGGGGAATGTATAATACCGGACAGACAGGGGGCAAGGTGGATGCGGATATAGATGCGGTGGAGGCTTGGAACATAAGCACGGGGGATTCGATTATAGTTGGGGTTATTGACACGGGCCTGGATACTGCCCATGTGGATCTAGAGGGTAACATCTGGACCAATCCTGGTGAGATCCCAGATAACGGGATGGATGATGATGGCAATGGTTATGTGGACGATATCCACGGCTGGGATTTCATCAACTGGGATAACGATCCGGTGGACGATAATGGTCATGGCACCCACTGCTCGGGCACCATATCAGCGGTAGGTAACAATGCTATTGGGGTTGCTGGTGTGTGCTGGTCTGCTAAGATAATGGCTTTGAAGTTTTTGAACTCCAGTGGTGAGGGTACCACAGAGGATGCCGTTCTGGCTGTAGAATATGCCAACAGGATGGGAGCCCGACTGACCAGCAACAGCTGGGGAGGGGGTGGCTATTCCCAGGCCTTGAAGGATGCCATCGATTCCTCTGGTGCTCAGGGAATGCTGTTTGTTGTCGCAGCCGGCAACTACCGTAATAACAATGATGTTTCTCCCTACTTTCCTTCCAGTTATGATTTAGAGAACATCATAGCAGTGGCAGCCACCGATCACTACGACAACTTAGCTAATGAGCCCACCTGGGGTTCCAACTACGGGTTGACCTCAGTGGATCTGGGCGCTCCCGGAGTCAATATCTACAGCACAATTCCCGGAGATGGCTACGGGTACAAAAGCGGAACCTCCATGGCTACACCCCATGTGTCCGGAACTGCAGCGCTTTTATGGTCTGAACATCCAAGTCTAACCTATCTTCAGGTGAAAAATAGGATACTGAGTATGACCGACACTCTACCGGATCTAGCTGGCAAGTGTGTTAGCGGAGGGCGCTTGAATGCATTTATGACCATAGCGGAACCGGATTCCACCTGTCCCTATCCGATTTCCGATTTGATCGTGACCAAGACCGAGGGGACCAGAATAACCCTTTCCTGGACTTCTACTGGTGATGACTCGAGTTTGGGCAGAGCATCTTACTATGATCTCAGGTATTCTTTTTCTCCCATTGACAGCAGTAATTTCAATTCGGCTTTTGAGACTTTTGGCGAGCCGGATCCTCAGGTTTCTGGTTTTACAGAGACCTTTGTGGTTACCGGTTTGGATTTCAATACCACCTATTATTTTGCAGTTAAAGCTTATGATGAGTGGAATAATCCATCTGAGGTTTCCAATTCTCCCTGGGGAACGACTTTGAGCCC
The DNA here is from genome assembly GCA_049642665.1 of Candidatus Zixiibacteriota bacterium. GTDB lineage: Bacteria > Zixibacteria > MSB-5A5 > MSB-5A5 > SM23-73-2 > CAYURP01. The sequence goes on along the minus strand of JBARPA010000093.1, from coordinate 11,401 downwards.
TCCTGAGATCGCGGTAACGCCGGATTCCTTATACGATTCTTTATACGTCAATGGCAATTCCATACAAAAGCTAAACATTGCTAATCTGAAGGAGGGAGAGCTTTTCTATGAGATAGACGTGGAGTATCCCACCACCAGGGAAGCATCTGGTGGTATTGTCATTCCGCCCCCGGTTTCAGAAGTTTTCGGGGAGGCGTCTTTTGCCCAGCAAAAGAGAAATTATTTTAATGAAATTGAATTTGATATAACCGGTGAGAAACTAACCCTGGGAACCAGGGATGTGTTATTGGTTTATGCTGATGTGGGTGCCTCTGCTTTGAGGAGTATTTTAGTAAGTTATCCGGATATAGGTTTGGTGGATTTGTGGTATTCTGGATCATTGGGTGGAACCATCCCTTCACTCTCTGATCTTGAGGTTTACGATTGTGTGTTGGCCTGGAACAATCAAGCCTGGGCGAATATGTATGCGATTGGTGATGTTTTAGCTGATTATATTGACCAGGGTGGAGCGGTGGTTACCATGGTGGATTGCTGGAGCGCGGGGACGTATGCTTCCCGGGGCAGATATTTTGAGGAAAAGGACTACAGCCCATTTAAATCCCTGGGCGAGGCTATTTTTGAATCTCGCATATTAGGCTGGTATGATACCTCCCATCCCATGATGGATGGAGTGGGTTCTTTGGCTACCAGCAGTTATTACAATAATACGACTCTTACAGATGGAGCGGTGGAGGCGGCTCGCTGGGATGATGGTACCCCCCTGGTAGCATTCAATCCTCACACCGTGGCCATTAACCTGTGGCCCGGGGACGGGTATTATTGGACCGGGGATTTTCCCACCCTTGTTCATAATGCTGTGAACTATCTAACAAGCGGAACTTTCTGGCTTTCGGTTAAACCGGATTCAGGAGAGGTGGCGCCTTACAGCGAAAAGGAACTGGACGTTAATTTTAACGCTCAAAATTCGGAGGGCGGTGATTACCAGTCAACGATATCTATTAGAAGCAATGATCCGGATGATAGTTTAGTTTCGGTAAGCGTATGGCTGCATGTTATTGATTCGCCGGACATTGAACTTGATTCCGATTCATTTGATTTTGGGATAACTTATATCGGTTTCCCGGAGAGCTTGTCTCTTTTGGTTTCCAACGATGGAACGCATATTCTAACGGTGACCGAGGTTTTCACGGAGAATTCTGAGTTTTCAGTGGATGTGACTAATTTTGTTTTGTCACCGGATGAGGACACGGTGGTGAATGTTACCTTCTCTCCCAGCTTTGCGGGAGAACTGTGGAGCCATTTGATTATAGACTCCGATGATCCGGATGAATCAACCCTTACAGTGACCTTGCGGGGTGAGGGTCTGCTATGTCCCGATATCTGGGTTGATCCCGATTCGGTGCTGGATTCTCTTTTTGTAGAGGAAACTCTGGTGGAGACGCTGACTATTGGCAACTCCGGAGGAAGTCCTCTTTACCTGGAGGTTGATCTGATAAACTACGTGGAATCATTACCATGGTCAGGGGGTGATCTTGAGACTGGAGTTTGGTCAGCACAAAAAGGTTATTCCATACAGGAGATTTTGTATTTCAGGGGGAAAAGAATCCCCGATTATGATCCGGATGCCAGGAGCACCTCGGGTCTTTATGAGGCCGGGCAGGATGGTTTTTCAAATATCTCAGCTGCTCCGGGAAATGTGTTAGCTTCCTGGCATGTTCCCAGTCCCATTCAGCATGCCTGGGGTTTAGGTTTTGACGGAATGGATGTTTGGGTTTCCGATCTTGAGGAGGTCACGGATAGCGAGGCGGATACTTTGGGGGCGATGTTGTCCTGGTTTAACTGTTCCGATTGGGCGGACGCCTGGCCTGCGGATATGACCTGGGACGGTCAATATATATGGCAGGTGAATGTGGGCGGAGATAATGGTATGTATCAGCTTGATCCCAAAAGCGGCGCAGTTTTAAACTCCATTCACGATCCAGATCACACCTGGGATGCCATTTCCCAGAGAGGTCTGGCTTATGATAAGAGAAAGGACGTTTTCTATATTGGGGGCTGGAATCAGGATCGGATTTATAAGATCAAAGGTTTGAGCTGGGATAATCCCGGGGAGATTCTAAACTCATTTTACTTTCCCTCTGTTTCAGGGTTGGCCTGGAATCCACAGGGATTCCTGTGGGTAACAGTTAATGCTGGTGCCGATTACATCTATCAGGTTAACCCGGAGACAGAAGAGGTAATCAGCCAGTTTTTAGCTCCTGGAAACGATAGTGGTTATGAAGGTGCGGGCTTAGCTTTGGATAGATGGGGTAACCTGTGGTATGTGAGTCAGATCACTCAAAAAGTTTATTTAGTGGAGTCGGGTGTGCCAGCTTATCCCTGGCTGGAGGTGAATCCCTGGGCTTGTACCCTGCAGGTCGGAGAGACAAAGGAATTTGAAGCGAGGTTTGATGCTGACGGACTTTTAGGAGGAGAATATTCTGCGGATATTATTTTCCAAAGCAACGACTGTGATCAGCCTTCCCTTACGGTACCTGCCTTTTTCCATGTAATCGGTTTTCCGGATATGGTGTTATCAGAGGACACTCTGGATTATAACACCATATTCGTTGGGTTTTCTCTTACCGACACTCTGGTTATCTTCAATCAGGGTAATGATTTGTTGACCATAAACAATATCTACTCGGACGACTCGGATTACACAGTGGACATAACTAATTTCAGCTTAGGCCCAAAAGATAGCCAGGAGGTGATAGTCACATTCGCTCCCACAAGGGATGGAGAAATTTTGGGGAATTTGACCATTGAGAGCAATGACTCAACAGAGCCAATAGTCACAGTACCGTTGTTAGGTCAAGGATTGTATGTTCCTGAGATATCTGTTTATCCGGATTCCTTATCACAGGATTTATTAACCGGAGATACCTTAACCCAAGTTTTAACTATTTCCAATGATGGCTTGAGTGACTTGAATTTTACCATTTCAATTACACCATCCTCTACGGAACTCGATTTTGGAAAAATCGTTGGAGAACACCACAAGCTGAATCCTCTCCCAGTAGCTAAGCCGAAAACTCCACAGGACGATTTCGATCAAATTGAAGAAACAGGTAGTTTTTTATCACTTTTCACTGGGGGATTTGATAAGAACAATGGTTTTGTAGGGGATTGGGAGTCGAGATCTCCTTTGAGCAAACCTCGAGCCCAGCATGGTCTGGTGGCGCATCCCAATGGAAAGATATATGCATTTGGAGGATATGCGGGTGGCAGCACCAAATTCCTATCTATGGAAATATACGATCCCCAAACCGACTCCTGGACTCCAGGAGCTTACATGCCGGAGGCGGATCAGGGAATGGCTGTAGCCATAGACAATTATGGTTACATATATTCTTTCACCGCCACACAAAGTGGTTCCTTTCGCTATGATCCGGTTTCAGATGAGTGGACCACTATAAATTCTCCTCCGGTGACCTGGGTTGAGGAAGCCGGGGCTGCAAAGGGCTTGGATGGGAGAATATACCTGTTCGGAGGTGCTGGGCCGGTGGATGTGGTCCAGATTTACGATCCCGAAACCGAAAGCTGGGTTATGGGTAGCCCCATGCCCACTCCCCGCTATCAACTGGGTGTGGTCACAGGATCTGATGGTTTGATTTACGCTATTGGAGGCAGGTCAAGTCCTTTAGGTGATCCTGTAGATATTGTGGAGGTATATGATCCATTCAGAGATACCTGGTCCAGCGCTTCCCCCATGCCTACAGCCAGAAATCAGTTTGCCATAAGTTTGGGAGCAGATAACAGGATTTACACAATTGGGGGTAAGACCGCCTCCGAACCTAATCAAAGCCCATTTTATTATATTGTGGAGATATACGATCCGGTAACGGATACCTGGGAAACCGGGCTACCTGCCCCAACTGCACGAGGAGAGATGGATGCAGTTCTGTGTGGAAATGGGATCTACGTGATTGGGGGAACAGTCGGTTCATATCTGGCCACAAATGAGGTGTTGTATACTTATGGATGGTTGTCCGCCGATCCCGTCTGGGGCACCCTGCCACCAGGTTCATCTATGGATATTGAGATCACCTATGATGCCGCCGGGATGAATGGCGGTGATCATAGTGCAGAGGTCGTGATCTCCAGCAACGATCCTTATGATCCTGAAGTAATAATTCCTGCCCACCTTAATGTGACCAATGCACCGGATATCACAATATCGCAAAATACGCTGGATTATGGCAGTGTTCATCTGGGAACATCAGTGATCGATACGCTGATTGTCCTCAACGGAGGAAGCAGTTTAATGACGGTGAGCGATATGGCCTCTGATAATTCCGATTACACTATTGATAACACCAGTTTCGACCTGGAGCTCGGAGAAAGTCACAAGGTGGTGATCACGTTCGCTCCGACCACAACCGGAACTATTAACGGTCAATTGACTATTACCAGCGATGATCCAGATGAAGCTGCTGTGCTGGTTGGTCTTCAAGGAAAGGGATCTGAGCCCCCGGACATATCGAAATATCCGGATTCCCTGACTGACAGCCTTTTTACGGATTCGACTTCCACACAGGTGATAACTATTTCTAACCAGGGGCTTGGTGATTTGACGTTCAGTATCTGTATAGAGGAATCATTAATAAGTCAATGGGCTAAGGTGGGATCCACTTCTTTGGCGAAATCCAAAAAGCAGAGTATAGAGGAGGTTAAAGGGATAAAGGTTTCTTCACTCAAAAAACCCCACAGCGATTTTTCGGAGCTTAGTGACAAAACGCCACTAGATATTACTACCTATAAAGGTAATACTAACCCTTCATCTCAAGGAGTTTTATATGTGGTAGATGCTCGTAGCGACCAGATTAAGGAATTGAATCAGATTACCTGGGAGGTCGTAAGGTCGTTCCCTGTGCCAGAGAATGCTGATGGTGCTGAGGGTTTAGCCTTCGACGGTACCTACCTGTATTATGTGCACGGCCGATACTGGACTACGACGATTTTTCAGCTGGACAGATTTACCGGTCAGGTGGTCGACAGTTTAAATATTCCGGACAAGGAGTGGTTTGATGCACTGGCACACTCCGGTGATCATCTTTATGGAATGCGATGGGGGGATAATACAATCTACAAGTTCGATTTCGAGGCTGACTCAATCGTGGATCAACATACTTTTGAATTCTCCCTGGAAGGAGGGATGACCTTTGCGGGTAATCGAGGAACTATCTTCGTTTCAGATTTTTACAAGTGGATATATGAAATTGACCCTTCAAACTGGCGGGTTCTCAAGAGGTTTGGATCCGAAGAATTCGGTGGTATTTTTGGGTTGGGTTATTCTAAAGCGCTAAATCTGCTCTTCGTTAACAGCGTTTACTATCATGATCTAATATATGTGGTAAATCCAGATAACGGAGAGGTGCTATCAGCTTATCCATCTGATGGTATAACTGGATTGGCAGCAGATGAGTGGGCTGGTGTTTCCTGGCTTTCTTATAATCCTGCTTCCGACACAATTTCCTCTGATTCGTCCCTGGATATTGAGATAGTCTTTGATGCCACAAATTTATATGGGGGAGATTACCTCGCAGATATAGTAATTTACAGTAACGATCCCGACCAACTGGATGCAGGAATTCCCGCGTGTTTGCATGTGACCGGTATCCCCCAGATCGCAATTTCGGATGATACCTTGAACTTAGGTGAGGTCTTTATCGGAGGCTCTAAAACCGACACTGTAATTATATACAATCAGGGAACTGACCTGCTAACTATAAACGACATCTCCTCCGATAATTCGGACTACACTGTAGATACCACGAGTTTCAGTTTAAATCCTGACGAGGACTTTAATGTGCTGGTGTCCTTTTCTCCAAATGCTACAGGACAGATTAATGCAACTTTGACCATCGAGAGTGATGATCCATATAATCCCATGGTTATAGTGGCTTTACAGGGTCAGGGATCACTCCCTCCGGATATTGCTGTTTCTCCGGACTCTCTGAGCGAGGAATTGTTGAGAGGTGATACCTTAACTCAGGTGGTGACTGTTTCAAATGAGGGCGAAAACAATTTAGATTTCAAAATAACGATTAAAGAAAAACATTACCCTGCTTCATTGGAGCAGGCTCGTTTTAAAACTTTCCTGGAAGAATATCACGGAGAATCAGTTTATAGAGCATCTCAACAGAATCCGGTATACAGTGATAAGTATTCCAGAGGGGTACTCCAATATACTGAACCTGAAGACAAGCCCCTACTGAAAGGATCAATTGAAGGGGTTGTGGAATACAGTGGTGATTATTTGAATTTTGGAATCAGTGATTACGGGGAGATTATACCCTTTGAATATCCTATTGGCAGGCAACAACTATGGGGCTCTGGCTATACAGTGATCTACATGGTTAACGATACAGACTACGTAAAGTGGGCACGACCGGAGTACAGAGTGGGGATTGTCCCTGTCTCTTATGCCGAGTTGGTAAACGATTCCTCCCGGCTGAGGGTTGAGGTGATAACCCGGACTGACGATGGAAGGCTAGAGATCAAACGTGTGATAACTTTCGACAGAATGGATAAATACATCAACATTCAAACCAGCTTGGAGAACATTTCTGGCATGCAATTAAATGATTTGGCATTTAAAAGTTTTGCTGACTGGGACGTGGACCAGGATTGTTGTGATGATAACTGGGATTACGATCGAATCCGGAATATGGTTTATGCCTGGGATTCTGTATACGTGGCATCAGCGAGTGGACAGATGCCAGATTTCATGGATCTTTATGGTTGGAACGACTATAGGTATCGTACTACAACCATAGATTTCCCTGTGGGGCCAATACATAATTTCGATGGGTGCGGAATTTTGCACTTTGAATTGGGAAATATTTCTATGGATTCATCTGCAAACATTACTACCACTTTTGGGGCAGGAGATAGTCTTTTAGAATTGCAGGAAGTTATAGATCGAGGATTGCAATTTGGTTATTGGCTGTCGACCAACCCGACCTTTGGCTCTATAGCTTCACATTCAAATATGCCCGTTTTGATTACATTTAATTCCAGCGATCTAAGTGAAAGTAACTACTACGCGGATATCGTGATTTTGAGCAATGATCCAGATGAGAGTGAAATAGCTCTACCGGTGCACCTGAGGGTGATCCAAAGGGGAGACGTAAATGGAGATTTAAGGGTGACCATATCTGACGTGGTTTATTTGATCAACTATCTATACAAATTTGGCCCCCCACCCTATATACTTCAGGCCGGCGATGTGAATTGTGATAATGAAATCGATATCATAGATGCGGTTTATATAGTTAACTATCTTTTCAAAAGCGGGCCGCCTCCCTGTTAATTCAACCAGAAGGAATGTGCTTGAGCCTCCTCAATGACAATTCATATTCCTGAAAGAGCTCCGAGATTTTTCGGGAATTGTTAATTTATCCACCAGCAGATAATTGATCAAGCATATCAATTGAATTCGTTAACTGAGTACATTTTATCTGTACATAATTGACTTTTAGGATGCGGTTTCTTTTGGGATTTTAAATTACTTGACTTTTAGAGTACCAGTTAATAAAATAAAAAGAAATTGATGGGTCATTGACATAAGGGCAATCAAGTAAAATAAAGTTACTCTTATTGTATCATGTTAAAAATTCGTGAGGTTCGCTAAAAAAGCTTTTATATACCTATGGATTGAAAAATAATAAGATTGCGCCCAGTCATAGATGTTTAAGAAATGAATTCAGCTAGAAAAGAGATATCAAAACGGGTAATTATTACAGGCGCTACTGGTTTCATTGGAAACGCACTGTGCAGAGAATTAATTGAGGGAGGATACGAGACTGTGGGGCTTTCCCGTAACCCAGAAATGGGAAAAAAATTGCTTCCAGATCAGGTGAAGGTTGTCAAATGGGACACTAAAAGTGGCCAAGGATGGGCAAATTACGCTGATGGTGCTTATGCTATTGTGAACCTGGCCGGTGAAAACATAGCATCTGGTGGGTGGACAAAGGAAAGGAAAAAAAGAATTCTCCAAAGTAGACTAGATGCTGGAAGAGCTGTGGTAGAAGCTGTGGAAAAGGTAAAAAACAAACCATCTGTGATTATCCAAGCATCGGGCATTGGCTACTACGGAGATTGCGGAGACCAAATTCTGGATGAAACATCTTCTCCGGGATCCGGATTTTTGGTTGAGGTGGCTAAACAATGGGAAAAGACAACTCAAAAGGTGGAATCTTTTGGGGTACGGCAGGTCATAATCCGCACAGGAGTTGTGCTGGGGAAAGAAGAGGGATTTCTTACTCGGGTTATCTTACCATATCGTTTCTTTGTGGGTGGACATATGGGAAGCGGAAGGCAATGGGTTCCCTGGATACATATAGAGGATGAGGCAAGGGCTATCCGTTTCCTGATGGAAAAAAAGGATTTGCAGGGGGCGTTCAATTTATCATCTCCCCATCCTCTTACCTCCAGAGATTTCTCAAAGGTTTTGGGAAAGGTGATGAAAAAGCCAGCCTGGCTTCCAGTGCCTGGTTTTGTGCTGCGTCTTTTACTGGGGGAGATGGCTTCCGAGTTAATTCTATCCGGTCAAAGAGCACTGCCTAAAAAATTGCTGGAATCTGGATATGAATTTATCTATCCTGAATTAGAACCTGCACTAAGAGAAATTTTAGATGTGAGCCCTCATTCGTGAGTCTATCCATTCTGCTTTTATCTAAACCCTTATGTTCTATCTTTTTGTCAAGTAAAAAAGATTCATACAAAACAATTTCACTATATAGGATAATTTTAGTATTTTTTTTCTTGACAGAATAAGGTATTATCTGTATTATTTAAAAAGATAACCTTTAAAGATATGAGGAGTTTTTATGGAAAAGGATAAGTGTCTCCAGGCCATGGATTTTCTCAAAGACTGGAATACATGGAGATCGACTTTGAACGAAGCCATCGGAGCAGCTCGTAAGTTTGGCGTCTCGGATGAAACCATCAAGGACCTCTCAGTTAAAGTCGGGGATTTCCTTTCACAGAAAGTCTGTCCGGCTACCAAGGAAGAGGAACTGCTCAAGCAAATGTGGGACATTGCCAGCCCCGAGGAAAGAAAAACACTTGCTTCGCTGATTTTCAAGATGGTGGGGTAAAACGACAAACTCCATTTGATGACAATATTGTTGAGAATTTAGTTAAACGCGGTGATCCCCTTTCACTCCGAACAGCGCTGCACTTAAGGATTCGCCTTCTTTGACCAGAGTTTTAATCACAGAGGATGAGGGTGCAAAGGGCATCAGAAAAGGAGGTGATTCTGTATGCAAAAGCTGGGTTCACTGGATTGGATCACGTTTATACTGGTTATCGTGGGTGGTCTGAACTGGGCGCTGGTTGGGATATTCGGGTTTGATCTTGTAGCAGCAATCTTCGGTGAGATGTCGGTGATTTCTCGAATCATTTACGTTCTGGTTGGTCTATCTGCTATCTACATATTAGCAATGTCCGGCAAGTTCTGCAGGAAACAGCCGGGTCAGTGAGCACTTTTCTGCACAGCTTGTTTTAGACCAAGACCTGGAGAACGAACAATGTATGCCGGGTTCAGTTTTTGAGGGAAATGGAGCTGATTTTGTATGAATCGGTCTGTATTGATGTGGTTGCGGACGGATACGGACTGAGATGTGACAGTTTATCATTGAGGTACTCTGTAGCGAATTCTGAGCCTAAATGGAATCCGTCTGAACCACTGAGATTACCATCGACGCTACTGGTGGCTCGGTGATGGTAAATCAGGCTAAGGTGACCCAGGTGGATGTGGAGGCAGACAATGGGGTTATTCACATCATCGATAGCGTAATCCTTCCCAAATAAGTGAACTGCTGTCAGGTCTTGAGGGTCGGGTATTGCTCTGCAGCAAAGTTGATGTCCGGCCCTCGTAAAACTTTGAGAGAAGACTCTTGCCAGAAGACGGTAAGCTAAGAGTTTTACACGACGCTTTTACACCAGGACAGAACCTTAATTCATAATACACGTCGGTTAGGCTGTACAGAATGCGGCAAACTCTGATCTTGACACAGAAGCAATCTTCTCATAAGTTGCTATGTTGTTGGGTGCCAAATGATCTGCTGCTGGAGTCTTGTTCTGGAGCTAGCATTCTCTGGAGTTGGATGGCTGACTAACGGCTCGCATCAAAAGTCAAATAGTGCAGAGTGGTAAACAGAAGAGATTGCGATGATTGACGTTACTAAACTTATACTGAGCATAATAGTCTGTCAGCTTGCAGGATTTATCGGCTCCCTTTTCACCAGGCTTTCGGTCTCAAGCTGGTATATATCCTTGAATAAACCTTCATTTACGCCGTCCGGCTGGGTGTTCGGGCCGGTCTGGATTACCCTTTATGTTTTGATGGGGATATCTGCCTTTATTGTATGGAGCAAGGGATTTAATAACAGAGAGGTCAAAGTTGCCTTGATTGTTTTTGGTGTTCAACTGATTCTAAATGCCTTTTGGTCGGCAGCATTTTTTGGACTCAGATCGCCTTTTGCTGGTCTGATTGTGATTGCGGCTTTGTGGGTCTTCATATTGCTGACCATATTATATTTTTTCAGGGTGTCTGGTATGGCGGGTGTGTTACTTCTGCCATACATAGGGTGGGTGAGCTTTGCGGCAGTTTTGAATGCCTCTTTATTTGTTATGAATAGATGAGGGGATAAAAATGGAAAAACAACTAAGAGAATTTGTTAAGCCCATTGTGGTTGTTAGTAAATGCATTGAGTTCGAAAGCTGTAGATATAATGGATTGAAAGTCTCATCCGATGTGGTAAAAAAGTTAATGCCCCATGTGCAGTTTTCACCTGTATGTCCGGAAGTGGAGATCGGACTGGGAACTCCCCGGAATCCAATACGGCTGGTTATGGTTAATGGGAAAGCTCGTTTGATCCAGCCTGTTACAAAAGATGATGTGACAGACAAAATGAACCATTTCACCAGTTCCTTTCTGGATTCGCTGGATGAGGTTGACGGATTTATACTAAAAAACCGCTCACCCTCATGCGGTATTAAAGATGTAAAAGTGTATGCCGGTGCGGAGAAAGGGATGGCGGTACGTAAGGGCAAGGGGTTTTTTGCCAGCTCGGTGCTGGAAAGGTTTTCACATCTGGCCATAGAGGATGAAGGACGACTGACCAACTTCAGGATCAGGGAGGATTTCCTGACAAAGGCTTTCACATTGGCCAGGTTTCGGCAGGTAAAAAAATCAAGATCTATGAGGGAGCTGGTCGGATTTCAGACAGAAAACAAGTTTCTGCTTATGGCATACAATCAGAAAGAGATGAGGATCCTGGGAAGGATTGTGGCTAACCATGAAAAGAAGCCAAAAGAGGAGGTGTTTAGAAATTATGAACACCACCTC
>JBARPA010000092.1:0-1641 GCA_049642665.1 Candidatus Zixiibacteriota bacterium | reverse complement strand
GCAGCGTGGCTATGGTTCGCATCAAGGTGGATTTCCCGGCCCCGTTGGGACCCAAAAGGCCGAAGAGCCCGGTGGGGATGTCTAAGGACACGTCATCTAAGGCCACAACGCCATTGGCATAGGTTTTAGATAGATTTCTAATTAAGAGTTCCATGTTTTTTTGTCCTCCTATGCTTTCTAAATCCATTCGTGTATCCACTCAAAATATCAGACAATTCAATTATATAAATGTTTCATGCTTTCTTGCCCTTTTCAGGTTACCGCTTACCTTGCTTGAAAGGAGCGCACAAAGACCTCTTTCACTGCAAATGATCAGATTTTCCTTCACGGATTTCTCCGTACTGAATGATGCCAGGAACATGCAAAGCCATTCATGGCTTTCCTAAATCCGATTTTTCAGCAGTTCGATTTTCGCCTTTTTTCCTGAATCTCTAACCAGCACTGTTTAATCTTTATGACTCTTCATTAGACGGCCTGATCGGTATTTTGTTTCACAGAATCTAAGGCGGGAGAGCACGGAGCAGGGGATGTTCCCTCCTACAGCTGAGGAGCTATCATTTTGAGGTTCTCAAATACCTGAGAATCTTGGATTCTGCTACGGGAAAAGTTCTGGTCTCATCTCGTAGCTCCTGCATTTTTAAGACGGTTCACAGTTCATAGTTCACGGTTCATAGTCCACCCAGCATCAAACCGAATGAGTTGTGTACTGTAAGCGGTTTAGAATCAAGCTTGGTATAGTCCCGTCCAAGCGGGATTAGCCCCTGCTTTCTTATAAATCGTTACATGTTAATGCGTTGAAATAGTTCACCTAATTTGATAGCAAGAACTTCTTATAATCTGTCCATTTTCTTGTTGCTCCAATTAATTAACATCATTAAATTTATTAATAACAGAAGCTATAAAGCAAAAAAGCAATATTCAATACTGTCAGAGCCGGTGCATAACGATGGCAATAAAATGCAAATTATTTTCATAATTGCCAAAACAATAAACTTAGGAGATAACTATGCATAAGGACTTATTCAGAACCCTCATTATTGTCATTTTCATTTTTCTCGCTTGGGTACCAACAGAGCCTGGATCAACTGAATCACCTGTCGATAATCCAGAGGTTAAAGCGGCGATTGAGGTTTTTGACGCCTGGTGTCAGCATACCGTATACAATCGGGAACAGCCCGGAGTGTCCATAGGAATTGTATATGATCAGGATTTGATCTGGGCTAAGGGGTACGGCTATGCGGACCTGGAAAACGAAATTCCGGCGACACCCTCAACCGCCTACCGAATTGCGTCCATAACCAAGCTTTTTACGGCAACGGCGATTCTTCAGCTGCGGGATGCCGGCAAGCTGCAGCTCGACGATCCGGTTGCAAAACATCTTGACTGGTTTCACTTAGATGATACCTTTGACGACAGCCCGGTTATCACTATCCGCCACCTGCTTACCCATACCTCCGGTTTGCCCCGGGAACTGAATGCTCTCTACTGGGATGATATGAATTTTCCAGAACATGGGGAGTTTATAGATATGTTCCAGGAAGCATCTACGATTCTGCCCCGTGAAACTGAACTAAAGTACTCCAATGTGGCTTTCAATGTTCTGGGCGAGGTTGTCGCTTCAGTTTCAGGGAAGCCCTATAC
>JBARPA010000091.1:0-3020 GCA_049642665.1 Candidatus Zixiibacteriota bacterium | reverse complement strand
ACATTATTCACTGTGTTGTGGTTGAAGTCTATGCCGGTGAGATCTCCGGGCGTTGCTGACATAGCACAGGCATAGATTCCTCGCAGGTAGATATTCTTGACAGTACAATTCTGAACAGTGAGGTTATTCCAGTTGCCGCTATTGTAATTGGTTATGATTCCATTACGGGCATCTACAACTCCAGCAGGGGTTAAGGAGGGGTTATCTCCATTAAAGGTGAACCCCTCAATTAACACATCCGTAGCTTCAACTACCACCATCTGAGACCCTCTGAAACTGGGGCCCAGCTCTGGGTTGGGAATACCTACGTCAGAGCTATCTGTATAGACTAAAACCGAATCCTGGCTCGCCCCCATCAGGGACAATGCTTTATTTATCACAATATTTTCGTAATACGTTCCGGCCATCACTTTAACCGTGCTGGCCGTCACCATGTCAACTCCTTCCTGAATGCGACCAGTGGTTCCGGTCTGCGGGCTGTTGTCGTCAACGTTCACCACAGAGAAATCACCCTGGAAGCCGGGGGTTAGGGGATCTTTGTCAGTGCCGTCATCCAGCCACGGAGTGTAGTCAACATTGGTGCTTACCTCGCCAGCAACATCGGTTGGGTTGCTGATGCCCCACCAGTTGCCGGAGGCATCGACGGGAGTGGCAGTTCTGTTCCAAACTCCCTTCCCTGTTGTATTATAGATGGCGTTGCCTGAAACCGTAACCGACCCGGTAAAGGAACCGCAGTTGATCCCATCAAAAGTTGAGCCATCAATGATATTCTCTAAAATCGTCACATTCATTGCTCCCCAGAACTCGACCGGGCGAATCGTGTTTGTAAGAACATTTCGGGATAAAACTGCATTTCCGGCATTGAGAAACACACCGGCAAACGAAGTTCCGGTGACCGTATTGTCAGTAATAGTTGTCGTTCCTGTATTTCCACCATCCACCTGCACGAACCGTGTTCCTCCGTTGGCAGTGTTATATTGTACAGTATTGCTCCCCGCCCCAACGGTACTCTGAACGTAGACCACATAGAGAAGACCACTGCCGGACGTAGCCAAAGTGATATCATTTCCATCAGCCGGCGTTAAACCGCCTATACTATTGCCCGTAGCATCCTGGCTAAGACTTATCGCTTTATCCTCTGTTCCTGCTGTAGTGCCAGTTATGGTGTTGCCGGATACCTGGTTGTTGTTTGACTGGCTCAAGCCTATATGAAACGCAATGTTTTTCATTAACTCATTCCCTGATACTAATGAGCCGGACGATTGCTCAAGGTGTATCCCATAGAAACAATTTTCCACTGTATTGCCACCATTGATAGTTATCCCGTCTGAGGCATAGATAAGGATACCAACCGCTGCCCAGGGACTTGATCGGGTATGGTCTTTGACCGTATTGCCGCTTATGGTTCCGGTAGCCCCGCGGCCAATCTGAATACCATTGAGGGGCAGGGCTGAGCCGGTCAGATAGTTGTTGCTTATAACCACGCTGGGATCAGTAGCTGGACCAGCGTCACCATTGACAACAATACCGTCTCTGGTATAATCACTCAGTGTATTGCCGTCGATGATCAAATCCGAGGCACCACATACCCAGATACCCCAGTTCTGGTACAAGTTGTTCCCGAAGTTTTTGATTGTACACGAATACAAACCAGCATCGGTACCATCTACGTCTCGGAAGAACACTCCGGCGAATCTATCAGCTCCTATACTTTTATTTTCACCGTTTGCATCAATTGTGAAGCCTTGAATCTTGACATCGATGCTGGCTGACGATGGATAGGCTGCCACAATGTAATCCCAGATGGAGCCTCCTTCGGTCACTATACCCGGTCTGTCAGCTAGCTGAGCTTTTATAGTTGTTGAATATTGGCCAGCACCGAGCAAAATCAAAGATTTGTCTATAGTGATCTGCTCGGTATAAGTCCCAGCCAAAACATTCACTGTACCGCCTGCTGCCACAGCGTCTATCCCGTCCTGAACTTTGTCAAAATGATCATATCCCCAGCCAGGGGTGGAGGGAGTGAAATCATCGTCCACCCATACCTCAGATGGTTGAGAGATAGTGACGGTGTCATGTACAGTCGTAACCTGTCCTGCCTCCGAATGGAAAGTGGCGTCAAACACGTAATCACCTATAGCGGAGGGATTTTGTATGACGTTCCCGTAGGGTGGCAATGATCCGTAGAGGGTTAACAAAAGATGCCAGGTGAATTCCTGAGTCAGATTACCATCATCTCCATAGTTATATACCAGAGAATCGTTAGGATATACATTGACAGTAGCTACTGGACCGTGTATTGAAGAATACATCACCCAGTGGTTTTGTGTTCCAGTAGTCTTTAAGGTGAAGAGGTGTGATGGATCCTCCTCGGAATAACCGTCTCCTACCACAGTGTTGGCTGGAACGCCTGACGGCTCGCTAAATTGAAATCCGGAAGGTATACTAACCACCAACTTAGCATCATCAGTTTCTCCTGCCGTGACTCCGGTTCGGATCTGTGCGTTTGTAACTTTATCCGGCAGGTGATTTGCAACATCAATTTCAAATGTTGAATTGTATTCAGCAATGGACTGAGCTGATAAGTTAGAATAGCTCACTGTTTTTCCCGAAACGCTGGCCCAGAGTTGAACTATTAAGTGGGCTTGTGTGAAATCCTCCTCGCCAGTGGTATCATAGGCGCTCCACCAACCAGGCGTCTGTGGGGTGCCGTAAACATGATCTTTCTCCACCAGAACTCCGTTCATGTAGAGGTCAGCTGTTCCGCCCGCACCTCCCAAATTAGGCTTGAACACGACTTTGAAATTATAGGATGATACCCAGGTTAAGGATACTGAGCTCCCCTCGCCCTGATAATCCTGAATCTGGGCAAAGCTCCAATTTCCGCCAGAAGTCCATTCGTAGAAAAGCATATAGGCACCTTGGTTAAACCAGTCCTCTGGCTCGGTGGGGTGATTGTTCATAATAAAGTTATATTGCCTATCTGTTATGAATCCTACTTCCAAATAGGCATCATGCAG
>JBARPA010000090.1:0-11749 GCA_049642665.1 Candidatus Zixiibacteriota bacterium | reverse complement strand
ATGCCGTTCAGTCCACTGAAAACCTCTATGTAACCTGAATCGCCATCCCAGAGTCCCACAAATATCTCGTTTACTCCATCTCCATCCAGATCTGCCAATCGCAAGGCTGTTATATCCTCATACAAATCTATGGCCCAGATGCGATGAAGTTTCAGCGTATCCGGTTGAGCTATTGATTTGTTTGGAATAATAAGCAGAAAAAGGAATAGCAGTATCCACAGCTTCTTCACAAAAGCGATTGAATCTTTAATCCCCATATTACTACCCCGTATCTATGGATGCGGAATATTTTCTATCTAATAATAATTTATAATATTTAGACTAAAAAGTCAAGAAAAAAAACCACATAATTGGCGGTTAATTGAAAATCCTCTTTCTGCCAATTATTTTATCAAGACCATCTTCCTGGTCTCTTGCGAATAATCTGTTCTTATACGGTAGAAGTAGATCCCACTGGCTACCTTTGCACCGTTTCTATTTGTACCATCCCAGGTAACGCTCTGAAAACCGACACTCTGAAAACCGTTAACCAGGGTTTTGACCTTTTGTCCCTTTATGTTGTAAATGGCAAGCTCGACATTGGAGCTTTGGAGTAGATAATACTTGATTGTTGTTTGTGCGTTGAAGGGGTTAGGATAGTTTTGATTCAGAGTAAATTCAGAAGCCAAATTCTCTTGATTTTCCTCTCCCACATCAGTAGGATTGAAACTATACAAAAACAAGCTGTCCCCATCGCTGATGCATATCTCAAGCATAGCATCTCCAGATACATCTCCAAAAGCGAAGAAGGAGATGGGAGGTAAAGGATCGCTAATTGCCACAGTATCAAAGGTAATACCATTAATTGCCTCAATTACTCCATTTGAATGGGCAATTAAGATTTCATCAGGTGGTTGAGCATCTATGTCAAAGAGTGTTAGTGCTGTTATCCCCTGCACAGAGGATTTGCTCTGCTCCACAGTTCCTGTGGAGGCATCAGTTACTGTCAGGATATACTCTGGAGGTCCGGGATAATAGAAATCGAAGAGATGATTATACAGGTATTCCCGTCCAGTATGTACATAAGAGACAATTTCTTTATTCTCGTCTGAATCGCAATTGCCTATGGCCATACTTTTCACGTGGGGTGGATTAAAGTCATCGTAAAACGACTCATAGCTTGAGAACAGGGTGGAGAGACGATAACGTGATCCGTCATCATCGATCACCCAGAGATATACATTTCTCCAGTGGTATTTCGGACCTAACCAGAACTCCAGCCATTTGGCGAACCCGGTTCCGCATACAATCTCGTTGTAGGAATCGTTATCGATATCGTCAGTCAGGAAACTTCTCCAGCCGGCGGATTTATCTTCAGTGATCAGTTTTTTTATTGAGCCATCTAAATTATACAGAGTGCCTTCATAATACTTCTCATAAGAACGTTTATTGCCAGAAAAAGCACTATCTTCAGTCCAAAAGTAAGAACCGACGAAAACCTCAGCAGTGTCATCTTTGTCCAGATCGGTTGCCTCCACACATTCAACTAACTGGTACTCTATTACTCCCTGCCACTGGAGTGATAGTTGTTGAACGTCTAACACACAGACCTGAGAGCCGTACCAATAGGTCCAGTAAATGGGACTCTCACCTACCAATACAACCTCCAGGTCCTGGTCGCCGTCTATATCACCCACATCCATATCAATTATTCCGCGGGTGTGAATCTTTTCACCCGTTTTGATCAGGAGGCCATCTGATCCCCTGAAAACTTCTATATGTCCCGAATCCCCATCCCAGAATCCTAAGAGTATCTCATTGGTTCCGTCCTGGTCCAAATCCGCTAATTTCAGGGTTGTTAGATCCTGGTCTAAATACTTTGTCCAGATTCTGTGCAGTTCCAGTATGTCTGGCTTAGCTTTTATTTGATTGGGAATAAAAAGGAGAAAAACAAACACAATCAACCCAAATCTTTTAATTAAAGTATTCATATCGTCAAACCTCATATTTTAGCCCCAATCCGAATGTGCCGGAATGCCTCTCCTTTTTATAATTTACCAAATTTGGCCAGGATGTCAAGAAAAAAAACCGCCCCCCCGCCTATGGCAGGGGAGAAGCGGTTTTTCTTAGCTTTAACAGTTCCTGAAGTTTACTTTATCATAACCATTTTCTTGGTGGTGATTTTGTCTCCGGCAACCAGCCTGTAGAAGTATACTCCGCTGGCCACGCTGTTTTCAGACCTGTCCTTTCCATCCCAGTGGGCTTTGTAGGTTCCGGCAAACATTGAACCATTCACCAGGCTTTTAACCACCTGTCCCCTAATGTTGTAGATGATTAAGCTTACCTTTGCTTCATCCGGCAGCGAGAATTCGATGTTGGTCTCCGGGTTGAACGGATTGGGATAGTTCTGGGAAAGGGTGAATTGCTGAGGAACAGAGCCGACCATGGCGATCTTTCCAGGACTGGGCGGGCAGAAGTTGGAATCGGACATATCCCAGCCAGCATTTCCGGCATAGTCAAAGCAGGTAACCTTTATCCTGCCCTCGGATGTGGGTGGTCCGGGTACAGTCCAATCATATTCTTCTGGATTTCCCTCCAGCTCGACCACGTCGGTCCAGGTGTTTCCACCATCTGTGGAGTAATCGATGTCAGTGGAGGCTATTCCCACGTTGTCTGATGCCTCCCATAAGATGGAATAGGTGTGCCCGATAAACAAAACCTCTCCCCCGTTGGGCCAGATAACAGTGACCTCCGGTGGAACCGGGTCGGCAACTTTTAGTGCTTCATAAGCGTTGATTCTTCCTGATCCCAAAAGTCCCTCATAGCCCGGATTGAGATGGTCGATGGTATCGGTGGTCTGGACCATGATATCGAAAATCTCCTGTCGATCCAGAGCGCTGTTAAAGGATTTAATCAAGCCCGCCAGGCCAACTGAGTGGGGGCAGGACATGGAAGTTCCGCCCATTAGGGCTACATAGTCATTGACTGGATCGTAATGGTTGTGGTAGGTGCTGATGATATCCGAGCCAGGAGCGGCAACGTCCACCCAGGTGCCATAGTTAGATGACTGGCCTCCGGGCCAGATTGACCTTTTATCAAAGGAATCTGTAGCAGCCACAGCCATAACATCGGATCTCCCCTGAAGATAGTCCGGGTACTGGCTTCCCTCGTTTCCGGCAGCTGCGACAATCAGGACTCCCATTGAAGTAGCGTAGTCAGCAGCAGCGGGCAAACCACCTGAGGCTGATGATCCCCAACTGCAGTTTATTGCGGTTGCGCCCTTGTTGGCGGCATAGTACATAGCCTGGGCGCAGAAGTCCATCCGTACATAACCCACCTCATAGCCTCCATAGGGTCCAGACCAGCCAACCCTTAAAGCCATTATCTTGACGCCATTGGCAGGCTCATTCTGGATTTCATTCCATCCGCCAGCCATTCCTGCCACCCCTCTGGCATTGTTTGTGATAGCAGCAGCTATCCCACCACAGTGAGTCCCGTGTCCATTGAAATCAGCAGGATCATTATCCTCTTTAGTGCAGTCCTCACCGGTCCAGCAGGGTGAGGCATTATTAACCCAGTCCCAGCCGATCCAGTCATCAACGTAGCTGTTTCCGTCATCGTCATCCCCATCCGGTGGATACTCAGCCCAGTTTATCCAGATGTTGCCCTGGGTCACATCAGAGGGTGCCAGATAGCCACCCAGATCCTTATGAATGTACCTGATCCCGCTGTCCAGTATTCCAATTAAAACAGACGGATCGCCTGTTTCCACATCCCAGGCCAAATCCGCATCCACGTCGTGGTCACCGTTGTGTCTCATGTTCCACTGGTAATAGGGAAAAGTAGGTGGGGGATCGTCAAAATAGGTATCATCCGGAATCAGGTAGAGAGGGTGAATGCCAATAGGTTCCACATGCTCCACATTAGGATCCTCAGCGAATTTCTTCATTACCTCCTCGCGATCCATAGTTTTATCGAAGGTAACGATGTAGTATCTGGAAAGATCAGGTGCCCCGGCGGCAAGTGTGGGATCAGTGTCAAAATCACCAGAGTTCAAACCAGGGTTGTGGTCGTTATCATCCGGAAATTCCCTGACCATTGCATAGACTTTATGCTCGCTGCACAAGGTATTCACGCTGAGCATATTAGCGGTGGCTATGGTATTTTCACGTGAGAGTTTAATGTCTTCTGGCGGGACCTTGAAATTCACCACTATCTGATTGGTAACGTACTGTGGTTTTGCCTCATCCACAGCGGTTGGTTTGGGGAATGGAACTTTTATTCCCCTCTGTGCCAGTGAATTAGCAGACAAGGAAAAAACAAGAATCAGCAAAAGAACTAATGCCCGTTTCATCTTAAACCTCCCTGTGTTTAGTTAACGATCTGGGCTTACATAAATTAGCTATCTTATTATCATCACCTCCTTTTTTTAACCATAGATTAAAACAAAAAGAACAGGTTTCTTTTGTTTTTCCCCACCTCCTTTCAGCAGTTTAGAACCTATGTTAAATAACAATGAACCTTGAGGCTTTAAACCACCTCACCCCGTTGAAGTCAAACCAGGTTGTCTATTTATTCTGAGAATTACTTATAAACATATCTAACTTCCTGACCTTTGTCAAGAGAAATCTCTTGACTTTATATATTTATTCCATAGATTGGTGAAAAAGAGAGGCGAAGAATAAGTAAAGATCAGGGGTGTTTTGAGCATGAAGCTTAAGGCACTTTAATTATTTGCCTTAAAAAGGGATAAAAAAGCTTAAGTTAGATGATGCATATATTTTAAGCCATTCATAGAGACAAGACGCAAGGAGGTGTTAGACATCATGCACAGATTATTAATCGTTTCCAATAGATTGCCGATTACTATTGAGAAGAGGAAGGGGAATCTGCGCTTTCGCCATAGTGCTGGTGGTCTGGCTACGGGGCTGGGTTCGTTTTATAAGTCATTTGACAGCCTGTGGATCGGGTGGTGTGGAATTCCCTCGGATGAGGTGGATATGGATGAGAAAAGGGATGTGGAAGCTAAACTGATCTCCGATTACAAAAGCCATCCTGTGCTTATACCCAAAAGGGACGTGGAGATGTTCTATCACGGCTTTTGCAACAAAACCATCTGGCCCCTGTTCCACTGCTTTACCCAGTATGCCCTTTATGATAAGGGTTTGTGGGAATCCTACAGACGGGTGAATGAAACTTTCTGCGATCGAATCATGGAAATCGCCAGACCGGATGACATCATCTGGATACATGATTACCAGCTGATGCTCCTTCCTAAAATGATAAGAAAAATACTTCCCGATGCCCAGATAGGCTTTTTCCTGCATATCCCCTTTCCCCCTTTTGAGATATTTCACCTGCTTCCCTGGCGCAGGGAGATCCTGGAAGGGCTTTTAGAATCGGATCTGGTGGGATTTCACACCTACGACTACGTCCGAAATTTTCTTGACAGCTGTCGCCGTCTTTTAGGTTGTGAACACACTGTGGGTCATATCTCCACAGGTGATCGTCTGATGAACGTGGATACCTTTCCCATGGGAATTAACTACCATAGATTCGCCAGCGCTGTGGACGATCCCGAGGTACAGAAGGAAATTCAGAGGATTCGCAAGAGGGTGGGTGACCGTAAGGTAATTTTATCAATAGACCGTTTGGACTACACCAAGGGCATAATCAATCGACTGGAGGCATTTGATTATTTTCTGGATAAGAATCCAAAATATAAGGAAAAGGTAACTCTAATTCATGTGGCAGTCCCATCCCGGGCAAAGGTTGACCATTATCGGCTCTTGAAAAAGCAGATGGATGAACTGGCAGGCAAAATCAACGGCAAGCACGGCAGAATCGGCTGGATGCCGGTCTGGTATCTATATCAATTTTTACCTTTTCACACCCTGGTGGCTTTATATAACGTGGCTGACGTGGGATTGATCACTCCCCTTAAGGATGGAATGAACCTGATAGCCAAGGAGTTCATTGCTTCCAAAACTGATGGCAGGGGTGTCCTAATCCTCAGCGAGATGGCCGGAGCGGCCAAGGAGTTAGGCGAGGCGATCATTGTAAATCCCAATAACAAGGAGGAAATCGCAAAAGCTTTGAAAGAGGCATTGTCTATGTCAGATGAGGAGCAGCAGGAACGAAACCGAATAATGCAAAAAAGAATTCAGCGTTATAATGTGGAAAGATGGGCTAATGATTTTATGGATACCTTGTCCCAGACCAAAAAACTTCAGCAGGAACTCTCCGCAAAAAAGCTTACTTATAAACTTAAAAAGAAGCTGATTGGAGATTCCCATAAAAGCAAAAAGCGTCTTTTCCTTCTGGATTATGATGGCACCCTTTCACCTTTTGCTGAAAAGCCGGAAATGGCAAAACCGGATAAGGAGCTCTGGGCCCTTTTGAAGGCTCTGACTCGGGACAAAAAAAATGAGGTGGTGATCGTAAGTGGCAGAAACAAGGAATCTCTGGGGAAATGGTTTGAAGGCCTGGATGGGGGATTAATTGCCGAACACGGAGCCTGGATAAAGGAAAAAGGAAAGGGCTGGGAGACCATTGAACCCATGGTGAATGACTGGAAGGAGGAGATAAAACCTATTCTCGAGCGATATGTGGACCGGACCCCGGGCTCCTTTATAGAGGAAAAGGATTTCTCGCTGGTCTGGCATTATAGAAAGGTCGATCCGGCTCTGGCTTCAGCCCGGGCAAGGGAGCTTAAGGATGCTCTTCTGCACCTTACGGCTAATCTCAATCTGGGAGTTCTGGAAGGTAACAAGGTAATTGAGATCAAAAACGTGGGAATGCACAAAGGTCAGGTGGCGCTGAGATGGATTCCCAAGCAGAACTGGGACTTCATTTTAGCCATTGGAGACGATTGGACCGATGAGGACGTTTTTCACGTTCTGCCAGAATCAGCGTATTCTATAAAAGTCGGCTCGTTTCCTTCGCGAGCCAAGTTCAACGTTGACTCGGTTAAAGACGTAAGATCATTATTACACGATTTAGTAGTCTGAGATTATGAGAAGTTTAGAGGATTATCATAACATCGTTGGCGACAGGATCATAACCTGCATACACAAGAAGGCCAGAAAGCTTTACCACAATCACATACTGCACATCAACTCCACCTACCAGGGTGGTGGGGTGGCGGAGATACTGACCTCCCTGGTGCCCTTGATGAACGACATCGGGGTCGATACCGGCTGGCGAATAATGCAGGGGAATCCGGACTTCTTTCAGATTACCAAGAAGTTTCACAATGCCCTTCAGGGAAATGGCATCAACTTCACCGAGATGAAGAAAAAGCTTTATCTTTTGGCCAATGAGAACTTCTCGGTGTACACCCACATCGATCACGATTGCGTGATAATCCACGATCCCCAGCCATTACCCCAGATAAAGTTCTACCCCAAGCGCCAGCCCTGGATCTGGAGATGCCATGCCGATTTGTCTAACCCCAATGGCAAACTCTGGGGATTTCTGAAGAATTTCATTCTCAGGTACGATCTGGTAGTAATTTCAAATGAGAATTATAAGCAGAAAAATCTACCTGTTGAGCAGAAGATATGCTATCCCGCCATCGATCCCCTATCCCATAAGAATATGGAGCTATCCGAGAAGGACATTAACAAGGCATTGAAAAAATTCGGCATACCCACAGACAAGCCACTGATGACCCAGGTGTCCAGATTTGACCGGTGGAAGGATCCAAACGGGGTAATAGATGTGTTCAAGCTGGTAAAGAAAAAGACAGACTGCAGGCTGATACTCTGCGGTAGCATGGCAGCAGATGATCCCGAAGGCTGGGCTATCTATGAGAGAGTCCATCGTAAAGCCAGTGATTTCATAAAAAGCGGGGAGGTAATACTTCTCACCAGCGAAAGCAACATCCTGGTAAATGCCCTGCAGAGAGTATCCAGAGTAATAATTCAGAAGTCATTAAGGGAGGGTTTCGGGCTGACCGTTGCAGAGGCTTTATGGAAGGGAACCCCGGTGGTGTCATCCAACATCGGAGGAATACCCCTTCAGATAATAGATGGCGAAAACGGATTTCTGCTCGATCCGCTGGACACCAAAGGATTTGCCCGGCGAATCGTTCAGATCCTAAAAGATCCTGCTATGGCCGAGAAGATGGGGAAAAAGGGAAAAGAACACATCAGAAAAAACTTCCTCATCACCCGACTCCTCTCAGACTATCTAACCATGTTAAACGAGATAATTAAATAATAAACGTTAAACGTTACCTAAAAAAATAATCCTTCAGTAACACACCTTGTCTCAAGGTGTGTTACGCCTGGACGGAATGGAGTGTCAAGTTTCAGCTTGACATACAAACACAGGTTGGGACAACCTGTGTTACCATGAACTTAATGGAGTGTAAAGCGTCCCGCAAAATGGAGGCGATCTTTGACTTAAACTTAACCTCACAAAATATTTCCTAAAAGCTCTTGACTTTTGTTTTACCCCGCAATAAATTAGTCCAAAATGTTAATTCAGGAGCCCGAAGCAAACATTATATAAGTTCTGAGAGTATCAAGGCAAAGGGTTCTGATATTTATGAATATGTCTAAGGAATATAAATGAGAATACTTCTGGTCTATCCAGAGTATCCCGACACCTTCTGGAGTTTTAAGCACGCCTTAAAATTTATCTTCAAAAAGGCAACCGATCCGCCTCTGGGGCTTTTGACCGTAGCGGCTATGCTTCCTGCGGGCTGGGAGAAAAAACTGGTGGATATGAACGTAAACAAATTAAAGGACAAAGACCTGAAATGGGCGGATTACGTTTTCATCAGCGGCATGTCCATCCAGAAAGAGTCTGCAAAGGGAATCATCGCCAGATGCAATAAATTAGGCACAAAGGTCGTGGCTGGCGGTCCTATTTTTACGGCTGGATATGAGGAATTTGAGGGCGTGGATCATTTTGTGCTGAACGAGGCTGAAATTACCCTGTCCCCTTTTCTGGAAGATCTCAAAAATGGGGTGGCTAAACATATTTACTCCTCCGATCAATTTGCGAACTTGAAGGAAACACCCGCACCGCTTTTGGAACTCGTCAATATGAAAAAATATGCCTCAATGAATATTCAGTATTCGCGGGGTTGTCCTTACAACTGCGACTTCTGCGACATCACCCTGCTCTACGGCCACAAACCGCGAACCAAGGATAAAGACCAGGTGCTAACTGAGCTGGAGAGCATCTACTCCCGGGGCTGGAGGGGCAGCGTGTTCTTTGTTGACGATAACTTTATCGGAAACAAAGGGAAATTAAAAAGTGAAATTTTACCTGCCATTGCCCAATGGATGAAACAGAAGAAGCATCCTTTCACCCTGTTCACCCAAACGTCCATAAATCTTTCCGATGATGAGAAGCTTATGGAGTTGATGATTAAGGCCGGATTTAATTTGGTATTCGTTGGTATAGAAACACCCCATGAGGAGAGTCTGACCGAATGCGCCAAGTATCACAACAAGAACCGGGATATGATCGCCTGTATCAAAAAAATGCAGAAGTCCGGTTTTCAGGTGCAGGGAGGCTTTATTGTGGGTTTTGACAGCGATCCCCTTTCCATTTTCGAAAAGCAGATTGCATTCATTCAGGAAAGCGGCATTGTTACCGCAATGGTGGGCTTGTTAAACGTACTTAAGGGCACAAAACTTCATCATCGCCTTGAAAAGGAGAACCGGTTGTTGAAGGACGTTACCGGAGACAACACCGACTGCACCGTAAATTTCGTTTCAAAAATGAACAATGACATACTTATAGAAGGCTACAAGAAGATTATGTCCACGATTTACTCTCCGTCTTATTATTATGCACGGGTCAGGAAGTTTCTCAGAGAATACAAGCCCTTAAACAGAGGGGCCTTTCGATTTGATTTCACCCATTTAGCCGCATTTTTCAGATCTACCCTATCTTTGGGCGTATTTGGAAAGGAGAGGTTTCAGTACTGGAAGCTCCTTTTCTGGTCATTGTTCCGACGTCCAAAGCTTTTCCCTCTGGCAGTCACCTTTGCCATATATGGTTTCCATTTCCGCAAGATCGTCGAGAAATACGTATAAATCCGTCCTTCGTAGATAGTTTTTCTAAAAGAGAACAATTTTTCGGTAACACACCTTGTCCCAAGGTGTGCCATCACAGGTTGAGACAACCTGTGCCAACGTGATGTCATTACGAGCCCAAAGGGCGTGGTAATCTCTTGAGATTGCTTCGTCGTTCCACCTTTGTTGGAACTCCTCGCAATGACAGTGCATTGATATTATGAGTTATTCAGGAGATTCCCAAAAACCTCTTGACTTTTGCCTCAGCCTGCAATAAATTAATCCCATAAAGTAGGTCGAGGAGCCTAAGGTGGATGCGGGGATTTCACGGGTTGCCGAAGATGGTCTACGGCAGATATAAACACTTTCGCTGAGATCAGTACTTGGATGGGAAAACTAATTGGTCCATTGTGGCATCGTATTTTAGGTTATTTCTTTGCTGTAGTTATCGCCCACCTCCCCGTATCGTAAATAGTTGATCAGGTGTGGAAGTATCTAAATGGATCGTGAAAAAACCAAAGAGAAGAAAACCCCAGAAGAATGGGGTAGGACATACGAACAGAAACGTGATGTGTATGAGCAATTCACGATTAAACTAAAGGCCCTTATCGGTGAGCTTTTGAAGAAGAATAAGATAGAACCAGCACAAATAGAACATCGAACAAAGGGAGTTAAAAGCTTTATCGTGAAGATTCAAATAGAGGGAAGAGAATTCAATGACCCTCTTTGTGAAATCACAGATTTAGTAGGAATTAGAATCATCGGATATTACAGGGAAGATGTAGAAAAAATAGGTGAAATAATAGAAAAAGAATTTGATGTGGATTGGGAAAACTCCATAGACAAATCCCGACTTCTTGACCCGGAACAATTTGGTTACCTGTCAGTTCATTATGTAATATCTTTATCACCAGAAAGAATAAAACTTACACAATGGCAAGATTTCGCAGGTATCAGAGCGGAAATACAGGTAAGAACGGTTCTCCAGCATGCCTGGGCAGGCATCGACCACCAACTGAGATACAAGACAGAGAAAGAGGCTCCTCGAAATCTAAGAAGGCAACTATTTCGGTTGAGTGCTTTGCTGGAACTCACTGATTTAGAGTTCTCGAATTTAAGAAAGCGCAGAGAAAAAATCGAGGAGAAATACATCGAGCAGTTACAGAAAGGGAAATTAGACATCGCCCTGGATTTGTCTTCAATGAACGCTTATTTCGAGTCAACAAAACAGCATCTCAGGTGGATGAAAGTAGCAGAAGAGGTTGGTTTTCCAAAGGCTGATTTGCCAAAGGAGCTGCAGCAGGACATATTGAAAGGAGTAAGAAGAAATTTGTTGATACTCTTACAGACAACCGGTGTTACAACAATAGAGGAACTGGATAATGCGCTGCAGCATGAATCTAAATGGGGGAAAGACGTCCTTCGTCGCTTCCTTGAAGCGTTTTTGAGTATAGGCGACGTACCGCCAGTGTTGCCTGATATCGTTGTTCTTTACCTCCTCTTGTTTGCAAGAAAGAACTCTGTCGATGAAACGATTTTGGACATATTGGGTTTTACGACTGTGCAGCAGGGAGCAATCAGGGGTGTCATCACAGATAACCCGAAGGTTGGATAAGCGTTCAACGGCTCAAAATATCACCCAAAAACCTCTTGACTTTTGCCCCATCCTGAAATAAATTATTTCAGTCGAAATTGATCTTGAGAAAAGTAGGTCGAAGAGCCTAAGGCTGATA
>JBARPA010000089.1:0-3047 GCA_049642665.1 Candidatus Zixiibacteriota bacterium | reverse complement strand
GATATGGGCAAAGCTATTCCGGGAACCTATGAATACTTCCTTTTAAAATACTGGAATACCTTTAGTCTAACCGATATATCTCTTATCGAAAAAGCTTACCAGCTCGAACCGAAAAGAGTTGATACTTACTACGCCTTTATCTCGCATTATGAATTCACCGGCAAGGAAAAGAAAATGGAAGAGTTTTGCGGGAAGCTGTATGAAAGCAAGGACATTGCCCCGGGTCTGGTGAATTACAACTATAACGTCTTGATGTCCTGTGAAAAAGATGCCATCCTCTTTACCAATGGCGACAACGATACCTACCCCGTGTGGATGCTTCAAAAGGCTTTGGGCATACGGGAGGACGTGACCGTTTCGAATCTATCCATCACTACCCGAACCAAACAATCTTACCTGGAAATGAAATTGAAGGAAAAGGATATTACCCTTAATTTTGATGAATTGCCCGATCTGATGGACGAGAATTTCATCCTGGAACTATGTAAAACGCTGACCGCACAATACCCGGATAATCCAGTTTACTTCGCATTAACGGTCATGGAACACTATACCAAATCTTTAACCGATAATCTGTATATCGTGGGATTGGCTTATCAATACAGCCCCGAGCGAATCGATAACCTGGCTCTTTTAAAGAAGAATCTGGAGAATAATCTCAGACTGGACTATTTGAAATACGATTGGTATGATAAGAGCTATCTCGCCAAGGATATCATCACTACCATGAACACCAATTATATAGCACCCATGATTATGCTGGCAGAGCATTATATGACAAGTGGCGAGGACGATAGAGCGACAGAATGGAAGGGCATGGCGCTTGTACTTGCTTTTAAATCGGGCAAGAAAGGATTGACAGAAGAAATCGAGAAGAAATTCCCGGATTAACGTATCATTAAGAAAGAACTGTTTTGAGTTTAATGCCTGGTGTCGTTGCACGACACCTTCGTATACACTGAACTTGTATGCCAATTCTTAAGCACAAATACGGAAACCTCAGCGACGAGAAGTTAATGGAATTCATTCAGCGAAAAGATGCTTCTGCTTTTGATGAGTTGTACAACCGCTACAGTAATCGCTTGTTGTTCTACTTCTTTCGGGAGCTGGGAGGGAACCAGGACAAAGCTCAGGATTTTCTGCAGGAGATCTTTTTGAAAATTGTTGAAAAACCTGAATTGTTCGACTCAAACAGGAGTTTTTCCACCTGGATATTTACTGTGGCTTATAACCTGTGCAAAAACGAATACCGCCGATTGGGAGTCAGAGAAATCATTGAGAACAATACTGATATAGATGAGATCTCATTAGATTCTGAAAGTGAACAGCATCCAATAGAACAAAAAGTGGATCAAAAGATATTCGAAAAAGCATTGTTGGATGAGTTAGATAAACTTGATGATGGTCACAGAAGTGCATTCCTTTTACGGTATCAGCAGAATCTTTCCATCAAAGAAGTTAGCGATATTTTAGAGTGTTCAGAAGGAACCATCAAATCAAGACTTTTTTATACCACCAAGAAATTGGCTGTTAAGTTAAAAGCCTTTAATCCCAGCACAGCAGAGGTGAAAACAGATGAAAGAACCAAATAAAAAATCCAGTACAAATTGTGTTGATATCGAGCAGTTATTAATCAAAAGAAATATTGATGGATTAACGCAGAATGAGAATCTTTTTGTAGAAAAACATCTTAAATTTTGTGAACGGTGTAAAAACTATCAGAGCACTTTGCTAAATCTGCAGGTGTCAATGCAAATAGAACCAGAAGAAAAATTAATCCCCGATCCAGCTATCCGTCAAAATATTATACAGCGGATGAGAAGTATGAAACCTGAGGAAACAGGAATTTTCAAAAGTGGCTTGCAATATATCAGAACAGCTTTAGAATATAGGATTCCTGTGTATCAGACCTTGCTGGGTATAGTTCTAATCTTCCTTATTTCCTTATCGATAAATAGATTATTTCTCACTCCTGAAAAGGAGTCTTTAAAACTGCAAAGCTTCGCTCAGATAGAAACACTGACATCTTCACAAATGAGTGTGATAGAAAACCTTGATATACTCGACCAGCAGAAGATCGGGCGGACTGTAAAAGAAGATCCCTCATTAACACGGTTTACAGTTACAACAAGATAGGCAACTCTCCTACAATCAATCTCCAAAGCACGTACCCACCGACCGGGCTGATTTAATCAGAGGATGGTTTAGAGAAACTTTTTTGGGACCTTTAGCCACCTCCTGTAATGAAACTTTAACCAGCGAGTTACCCTTGAGTCCCACCATGTACCCGAATTCTTTATTCTCTATGAGATCAACTGCCCTGGTGCCGAATCGCGTGGCTAATACCCTGTCAAAAGGCGTGGGAGTACCTCCTCTTAAAAGATGCCCCATCATCACAGTGCGGGTCTCCAGTCCGGTAACTCTTTCCAGATGCTCGCCGAGAACAAAACCTACTCCTCCCAGTCTAATGGGCTGCGAGCTCTCCTTGACTATTTTTCTTATTACTACGTCCCCGCCTTTGGGCCTGGCGCCCTCAGCAATGACTACAATGCTGAACCTTTTGCCTTTTCTGGATCGTTCCTTTACTTTCTCAGCGATAATATTTATATCGTATGGGATCTCAGGAATAAGAATGATATCCCCTCCCCCTGCAATGCCCGAATGAAGAGCAATCCATCCAGCGTTATTGCCCATAACCTCAATGATCATGATCCGGTGATGTGATTCGGCAGTGGTATGAATCCTGTCAATGCCTTCTGTGGCAATAAAGACCGCTGAGTCAAAACCAAAGGTAATATCCGTGCCCTTCAAATCATTATCTATGGTCTTGGGCACTCCCACAACGGGAACCCCATCTTTGAAAAGCTTATAGGCTATGCCCAGGGTGCCGTCTCCCCCTATACACACCATGCAAGCTATATTAAGCTTTTTTATATTTTTTATGGCGATTTTTGACAGGTCTTGAAATTCTATTTTCTTACCCTGTTTTTTCGGATATTTATAAGGATTGATGGTTTTGGATGTGCCCAGAATTGTCCCGCCTAAGG
>JBARPA010000088.1:0-1521 GCA_049642665.1 Candidatus Zixiibacteriota bacterium | reverse complement strand
TAAGTTTGGGTGGCCACCAAATTCTCGACTAACCTAAAAAAACTTCTCTACAAGAGTAACTCCAAAGGAAATTATTCAGAATTCAATAATGTTCTATCATCAGATATGGTAAAAATAGTAAAAAACCATAATCAAAGTAACAATATTGAGTTTTATGACACTACTCTAAGAGATGGAAATCAAGCAGTCGGCATAAATTTCTCTGTTGAGGATAAACTAAAGATCGCCAGAAGACTATCGGATTTCGGAATAGATCTTATTGAAGGTGGATGGCCTAGTGAAGCGAATTCATCAGAAATAGAATTTTTCAGGAATCTTAAAAATGAAAAATTAGACGTTCCTATATCAGCTATTGGAGCAACAAGAAAACCAAATTCGAGAACTGAAAAAGATCAGAATCTAATAGACTTGTTATCTGTGAACACAGACTATACAACTATTGTAGGAAAATCTTGGAAACTACATGTTGAAAAAGTTCTGGAAACTACAGAAAAAGAAAATCTAGGGATGATAACAGAATCAATAGAACACTTGAGAGATAAAGGTCGAAAAGTTATCTATGATGCAGAGCATTTCTTTGACGGGTATAAAGAAGATAAGGAATATGCTTTAAGAACTCTTGAGAAAGCTGCTGAAAGTGGAGCAAAAACTGTTGTACTCTGTGATACACGTGGGAATTCTCTTCCATCAGAGGTCTTTGAAGTTACACGTAACGTAAAAGATAGAATAAAAAAGTCTATAGGAATTCATGCACACAACGATAAAGGATTAGCATTAGCAAATTCTCTATTTGCAATAATGGCAGGTGCAAATCATTTCCAAGGAACTGTCAATGGAATCGGTGAGAGGTGTGGAAATGCAAACTTGATAGAATTCGTTGCAAATCTTGAGCTGAGTCTTGGCTACAAGACTGGATTAGATCTCACGAAACTTACGAGATTATCGGATTATGTTTTTGAGATAGCCAATCTCAATAGGAATAATTACATGCCTTTTGTTGGTAGATATGCTTTTGCTCACAAAGCGGGTCTACATGGTCATGCTGTTTTAAAATTTCCAAAAGCATACGAGAGTATTGATCCAAGTCTTGTTGGAAACGCTAGAATGATTTCTATCTCCAGTCAAGCTGGACTTGCTAATATTGTTTCAAGAGCTAAAGAGTATGGATTTCAACTGGACAGATCTGATCAAAAAGCAAAAAGTCTTCTTTGGAAAATAAAAGAGATGGAAGCGAAAGGATATAATTTCGAGAACGCAAATGCAACTCTTCATCTTTTATATGCTAAAAATCTAGGAGATGACCTAAATTATTTTGATCTTGTTAATTGGCGCGCTTTTGTAACCGGTGAAAGTGGGAATGTTCGTGCTGAGTGTAGTGTAAAGCTAATGGTAAATCAAGAAACTTTGATTACTGCAGGTGAAGGTAATGGTCCCGTTAATGCATTTGACGTAGCATTAAAAAAAGCACTTCAAGTCTATTATCCAGAACTTACTAAAGTTCAACTGATAGGTTATAGAGTA
>JBARPA010000087.1:0-4410 GCA_049642665.1 Candidatus Zixiibacteriota bacterium | reverse complement strand
ACCTGTAGAAGATGAAATAGAGTATCAGGCCAAGGAGGTCAGATCTGAACAGGATGGTTATGAGAATTTCATCTCACATTTCAAAGAAGATGTAAATTTTTCCGAATCGCCTGAGCCATTGGTTTATGGGGAACTGAAGGTAGATGAGGAGATAGAACCAACCACCAAGATAAAAACCTTAATGGGGAAATCAACTGTGAAATCCCAGAGTGAAAAGATAACCCTGGATCCGGAAAGAGTGACCAGGGAGCTGATTCATGAGGTGGCTTCAAGGATAGCTCAGGAGATTGTGGAAAATCTGGATAAAGAAACTCTTAAGAGCTTGATCCGAAAGAAAATTGAGGATTTCAGTATTTAGGTCTTTAATTTAGCAGAAAAGAAGCTTTAGCATTTTAGCTATGTAGACCAATCTCCTCATAATCCTCTCCCTTCAAATTTTTTGAAGGTAATTGAGTATAATTATGAAAACAAAAGCAGGCTTTATTTAGTTGATTTAAAGCCTGTTTTAATTAGGGAGATTTGAAATGACAGGAGAGGTATCGTTTTTAGCAGCCTTTTTGGCAGGGATAATATCCTTTGTCTCCCCCTGTGTTTTGCCTCTTATTCCCGGGTACCTTTCATTTATCTCCGGAGTTTCAGTGGAGGAGCTGCGGGATAAGGATGAGAAAAGCAGGGTTTTAAAAAGAGTGGGATTGAATTCGATCTTTTTCATACTGGGTTTTTCCGTTGTTTTTATATCTTTAGGTGCATCAGCCACTTTTCTGGGCAAGTTTCTCCTCACTAAGTTAGCCATTCTTTATAAAATCGCCGGGGTGATAATTATAATTTTCGGGCTTCATCTTCTGGGTGTTTTCAGAATCCCGTTTCTTAACTATGAGAAAAGGTTTCATACACGGACCAAACCTTTAGGTTTTTTTGGAGCATTTCTGGTGGGACTGGCATTTGCCTTTGGATGGACTCCCTGCATCGGTCCCATCCTGGCCGGGATCTTGGCTTTAGCATCTAATCAGGAGACTGTAGGAAAAGGGATTGCCCTCCTTTCCTTTTATTCTTTGGGTTTGGGAATTCCTTTCTTTTTAGCTGGCATCGGATTTAATAGGTTTTTGGGTGTCTCAGGTTTCATAAAAAAATATTTCAAAACAATCGAGATCATAAGCGGAGTCTTTTTAATTGCAATAGGGCTTCTGATATTCTTTAACTCCATAAGCTTCTTTGCCGAGCTTATGCTCCGTTTTTTCCCCCAGGGATGAGCACCTGAGAGGTGAGATTTGAGGTCTTTAGCCACAGTTTTTCTTTTTCTCATCCTGGTTTCGAGCTTTTCAGAAGCAGCGAATAATACAGATACTGGTTCTGAACAAAGAGAATTAAAAGAGCTTCTCCCTCCCTTTGAGGATGAATGGAAGACAAAACAAGTCAGATTTTTCACCAAGGAAAATCTTTTCGATTATATGGATGGTGGTGCAGAAATATATCTGGCCTATGATTTCCAGAAACTTCTGGTGCAGGAATATCTTTCCGGGGATAAATCCATCCTTGTGGAAATTTATCTGATGAGCTCATCTGAGGACGCCTTCGGTCTATTTTCGTTAAATCAGGAGGGCGAAAGCTTAACTCTTGGTCAGTGTGGAAGCTATGGATTTGGAATCCTCTGTTTCTGGAAAGATCATTACTTTGTGAGGATCATTGATATGGAAGGTAAGGACACCAGAAAGGATCTAATTCAAAATCTAGGAAAATCAATTTCCGATAAAATAAAAAATAAAGGGGAAAGTCCCAAGCTTTTAAATAGAATTCCTCAGGATAACTTACAAAAGCAATCTCTTTTCTATTTTCACAAAAATATAGTCTTAAATAACCTCTACTTTCTGTCAAAAGAGAACATCCTGAATCTGTCCGAAAAAACCAATGCCCTCTTAGCCAGCTACAAATTTGACAACGAGTCTTTAAAACTTCTTCTGATCGAATATCCCGATACCCTGGGGTCGAGAAAAGCTTTTGTAAGCTTTAACCAGAAGCATCTGAAGGCGACCATTTCCTCTCTGAGAAACCTTCAAAAGGTGGGGGAGGATTTATATTCCGGGGTTGAATTAAAGGATAATTTCCTGATAGTGGTTCTGGAAGGGAAAACAAAGAGTTCCGTTGATAAACTCCTAAAAGCAACTAAAAATTCATTAGAGAAAGTACAAAAATGAAAGAAAAGAATAAAAGGGATTTAATCAGCCGCAGGGATTTTATCAAGGGGACCGCTTATACCACCTTTGGTTTGGCTCTGGGAATTAACTCCTTTGATTTTGTTTCCGCATTAGCTCAGGAGAACCCTGAGTTTCCAGAACTGGCAGTAGTAAATGACGGTTCACCGGCTGAGCTGACCAGAAAGGTCCTGGATTTACTTGGCGGGATGAAAAGATTTGTCAGTAAAGGTGACGTAGTAGTGGTTAAACCCAATATTGGCTGGGATAGAAATCCGGAACAGGCTGCCAATACCAATCCCGAGGTGGTAGCAGAAGTTATCAAGTTATGTTTTGAATCGGGAGCAAAAAAGGTTAAGGTTTTCGATCGTCCTTGCAACACCGCCTCCCGATGCTATAACAGGAGCGGGATACAAAAGGCAGCATCGGATGCAGGCGCTGAGGTGA
This sequence comes from Candidatus Zixiibacteriota bacterium, assembly GCA_049642665.1. GTDB lineage: Bacteria > Zixibacteria > MSB-5A5 > MSB-5A5 > SM23-73-2 > CAYURP01. The sequence goes on along the minus strand of JBARPA010000087.1, from coordinate 1,774 downwards.
GCTATGTGGTGGATTCGGGCTTTGTGAAAACCAAACTTCCTGAAGGGGTGGAGTTGAAATTCTGGTGGCTTTACAAACCAGCCCTGGATGCCGATGTTTTTATCAATGTGCCAATAGCTAAACACCATGGCTTAACCAGGGTGACTCTGGGAATGAAAAACCTGATGGGAATAATGGGCGGAAACCGGGGTCAGGTTCACTGGAATATCGAGGGGAAACTGGCTGACTTAGCCTATTACGTGAAGCCTGATTTAACCATACTTGATGCCGTGAGAATGTTGGTTAGAAACGGGCCCCAGGGCGGCAACCTAAAAGATGTAAAGAAAATGGATACCATAATAGCCGGCGAAAATATCGCCACGGTTGACGCTTATGGCGCTACACTTTTTGGGATTAAACCATCAGAACTGGAATTAATAAAAACAGGAAATAAATTAGGCCTGGGCGAAATTGACTTAGATAAAATCAGGATGAAAAAGCTGAGTTTATCCTGAGCCTTGGATCTATAGGGAAGAATTATAAAAGTTTTGCGTTCGGGGTAGGTATTTGAAAACATTAAGGCGCATTACTCAAATCCTCTTTTTTCTTCTCTTCCTGTATTTATTTCTGGCTGCCAGCTATCCTCTGACCTCCAGGATTCCGGTTGATCTATTCCTGAGATTGAATCCTCTTTTAGCCCTGTCCTCAATTATCTCCTCAAGAACCTTTATCAACACCTTTATCTGGGCATTTTTGCTTGTTCTGGCAACCATTCCCCTGGGAAGATTTTTCTGCGGCTGGGTCTGTCCCTTAGGAACATCCCTGGATTTGGCAAGCTACACTGCCAAAAACAAAATCGGAAAAAGCATAAAAAAGCTGCGACCATTTAAATATTATATACTCTTTTTTCTTCTGGTGGGGGCTTTATTTTCAGCGCAGCTTATCTGGTTTTTAGATCCTATTGCCATAATCACCAGATCTTTGGCTCTTTCGATCTTTCCCATAGCTACTTTGTTTTTCTCCTCTATTTTCTCGGGTTTGTTCCATCTGGTTTTTTTACAGGATTTTCTATTAAAGATACAGGTTCTCTTATACTCAACTTTTCTGCCTGAGCAATTGACCTTCTTTAGGTTTTCCGGTTGGATTTTGTTAATCTTTGTAGGAATTGTCGCTTTAGATTTTGTTTCCCGCAGGTTCTGGTGCAGAAACCTGTGCCCTCTGGGTGCCCTGTATGCTCTTTTTTCCAGGTATCAGATTTTAAAAAGAAGAGTTAGTTCGGACTGTACAAAATGTGGCCAATGCCAGAACATCTGCAAAATGGATGCTATTCCAGACGATTTTACAAAGACTAATGATCTGGAATGCATTCTCTGCTGGGACTGCATTAAAGACTGTCCCGAGGCTGTTACCTCCATCGATTTCAAATCAAGGGAATCTGCAGAGGTTCCATCTTATGCACTGAATTTATCCCGAAGAGGATTCTTGGCATCTATATTTTCAGGTTTGCTCTCGGTGGGGATTCTTAAAACTGCCTTTCCGGACAAAAATCTCAAGGGCAGGTTGATCCGGCCTCCCGGAGCCAGGCCTGAGCCTGAATTTCTGGATCGGTGTATCCGCTGTCATGAGTGTGTCCGGGTTTGCTCTACCTCAGGCAGGTTTTTGCAGCCTGCATTCCTGGAGGGCGGGCTGGAAGCCTTGTGGACTCCAATCGGGGTGGCCCGGTACGGTTACTGCGAATATAACTGTATAATGTGTACACAAGTGTGTCCCACGGAGGCTATTCATAAGTTAGACG
>JBARPA010000086.1:0-2634 GCA_049642665.1 Candidatus Zixiibacteriota bacterium | reverse complement strand
GATTCAAGCTGTGGCATTCGTAGCAGCCAACTGCCACCGATTGCAGGGCTTGTGGGATTGTATCAGATGAAACTCTTCTCTCCAGAACAGGTTTTGTAAGAGCCATCTCCGGAGTTGTTCCAGCATGCCTGCTTTTGAGCCAATCCTCCACTATACCTGGAGTATAGCTTTTGTGGCAATCCAGACATTCTTGAGTTTCCTCACTGTAATTGTACTGGGGAGTTTCATCTTCCCTGGCCGGTGCTATCAATACATATATCAAAAGCAAGCCTAAACACAAGAAAATAATAAGAACCTGCTTCATTACTGGTACCTCCTTATTTAATTTTTTTCAAAAAAACTTTTGTGTTCTTGCGCTGTTTAGATATCAGAATGCCTAATTGAATCTTGATGCCACCCAGTGTCCGACATAATGAGTGATGACTATAACCACCAAAGCTATAATTAAGTGCTCGGCTACCACCTTCCAGGGTTTTTCCCCTTGTTCCTTAGCCATACCATAACTAACGATAGCTAACATGGATAATCCCCAGATAATACTTACTACAATTGCAGTCGAAAGTTTAAACATCAAAATGGGAATAATAAAGGTCAATGCAAAAACAAACTTAGCCAAAAAGGTGGAGATAGTGGATTCCCATATCTCCCTAGTGCTATGCACATTTTCCGATTCCTCGGATACATGAATGCCCAATGCGTCCGAGAAAGCATCCGCGATTGCGATGGTTAATATGCCACCCAGAACTACCAGCTTTGATCCAGTCCCGGAATGCAATCCCACCATCAATCCCAGGGTGGTGATTATTCCCGACGTTAAACCAAAGCTAAATCCTATCTTTATTGAATGTTTAAACATAATTATTGAATATTGTCGCTGCAGACGAACATCTACACCTGTGAAATCACATCAAAATCTTTATTATACCCAAATCAGATGAGGTTTCGGTTGTCAATAAATACTCATTGCATATATACATCCTTTGTACTTAAAATCAAACATTTTTTTCTCTTTTTTTGGAATAAAACTCTGTTTCCTGTAGACCTCAACCATTTGAAGTCGTTACGGATATTAGAGAATCCTGTGCTTCTCTTCAATTCAAATAAAACCTGATTCTCTTAGTATCTGTTTTTGATAAGTGTAGGTAGGATTGGTCATGGCAAAGGATAAAATAAAAATCCAGAAGCCCAAAAAAAGGCAAACCTGGAAGATCTCACCGGTAACCAGGGTTAAGGGGAGTAATAAGGTTTACAAAAGGAAAGGAAAAAAGAAATTTGATCCCAAAAAGGAAATGGAATGTGAGTTTGAGGTCTCCAGAGGAGCTTACAGATATTGCCCCCGATGTTCCATCGAGTTGGTGGATAAAAGGATAGACCATAGAAAAAGGAAGGCCTGTCCGGCTTGTGGGTTTGTATTTTACCGAAATCCTGTTCCAGCCGCTGGGGTAATACTAACTGAAAATAATAAGATACTGTTAGTCAAAAGGAAATATGATCCCTTCAAAGGTGACTGGAGCCTCCCTGCAGGATTTATGGAATATGAGGAATCACCGGAGGAATGTGCCATAAGGGAGATCAAAGAGGAACTCAATTTAGACATCAAAATAAAGAAGCTGTTCAACGTATATTCCGGCTCCGATGATCCCCGCACCAATGCAGTTCTGATAGTATATTTAGGGGAGGTTATCGAGGGAAAGTTAAAGCCCGGAGATGATGCAGAGGAAGCTAAGTTTTTCGGAAAGGAAAAGATCCCACCTAATATCGCCTTCCAGGCTCACCGAAAGCTAATCCAGGATTATTTTGACTTAATTAAGGTAAAGACTTAATTTTGAAAATCCCGCCTTTTAGAGGATTAAGCAATTTAAGGCATTTTCCGATATAAGAAAAGATCAGTTTCTGTTCTTACCTATCTACAGTGAGGGAAAATGTCTAATAATAAATCAAATAAAAAAGTCGATCACCCCGATGTGCTGGAGGAGATGGATCAGCTTCTAAAGAAGGCTCAAACTGCCAAACCCCGCCTGAAAAGCAAAACCAGGGAATCCAAGTTAAGGGAGGTGGATCTGGAAATCCTTCTGGAGGTAAGTAAGGCAATCAATTCCACCCTGATATTGGATGATATCCTTCAGATGGTGATGAAAAAGTCAATAAAGCTTCTGGGAGCGGAACGTGGTTTTCTTATGCTTCTGGATTCCAAAGGGAATCTGCAATTTAAGACCGCTCACAACATCTGCAAGGATTCATTATCCAAAGAGGACCTCAAAATCAGCATGTCCATAGCTAATAAAGTGGCTCAGTCAGGAGAGTCAATTTATACCAGCGATGCCCAGAAGGATAAGAGATTCTCCAAGCAGAAAAGCATTGTGGAGCTGAATCTCAAATCCATAATGTGCGTCCCCCTGAAAAGCAAGGAGAAGATAATCGGCATCCTCTACCTGGATAACAGCACCAAAAAGGGGATCTTTTTAGAATCGGATCTACATCTTTTTGAGGTATTCGCAGGTCAGGCGGCCATAGCCATTGAAAACGCTAAGCTGTATGAGGACCTTTTGGCATTGAAGGTCTACATTGAGAATGTAGTCAACAGAACCCCCATCGGAATAATGGTGGTGGACAATAACCTTAAGATCACCATAG
>JBARPA010000085.1:0-6470 GCA_049642665.1 Candidatus Zixiibacteriota bacterium | reverse complement strand
AGGGAATTGATTTAAATGATATGGGATTCTTATCGCGCAATGACTATGTGGAAATCTGGGGCTGGATGCAATATAGGACCACCAAAGAGTGGTGGATAGTAAGAAAGACCTGGAACAATCTGAACATCGGTACAATGGACAACCTTTCCAGGCTTAAACTAAGACGGGGAGGGAACTTCAACACTCAAATTGAGCTGAAGAACTTCTGGAATGTGGGCGGAGGATTCTGGGCCGATTGGGATAATGCCTATAATGACTATGAGACCCGGGGGGGACCTCCGGCTCCGATTCCCATCGGACAGAACTGGTGGGTCTGGTTTAACACTGACAGCCGCAGATCCTGGCAGATCAACCCCTACTTTGAGGGAGGAGATACCTGGGACGGACATTTCAATTATTATTCTGTGTGGCTTAACCTGTACCCCAAGTCTAATATTGAAATTAGCAGTGGCCCTGGTTATAACCGCAGTGATGGAGTTTCCAGATGGGTAACGTATCTGGAGGATGAGAATGAGAACAGAACCGACGAAATATTCGGAGAGCAGCACGTGAGACGGTTCGACATGACCCTGAGAGGAACCTTTACCTTCAGCAAGGAACTGACCCTGCAGGTTTATGCCCAGCCGTTCATAGCTGCTGTGGATTACAGAAACTTCAAAAAGTTGATTCCTCCGGATGATTTCGAGTATGTGGGGACTGATGTTTATAATGAGGAAGAACAGGACCCGGATTTCAAATGGACCTCTTTTAACTCCAATATTGTTTTACGCTGGGAGTACAGGCCTGGTAGCACGCTCTTTCTGGTATGGACACAGAGCCGGAGCACCTGGGATCAGGGACTGGGTAATTACGAATTCAGAGACGACTGGAACCATATGTTCAGGACTATACCCGACAACACCTTCCTGGTTAAGCTAAACTATTGGTGGAGCATATAAATTTTTTTGATGAATTTTAATTTTACATTTTCATTATCAAAATGTCAAGCTGAAGCTTGATACTCCAACAATAACAGAAATTACTATACTGGAGATCTTTAAGGCGGAAGCGGAAGTTAATCCCTGCATTTTTTTGGGCGAAGATAAACTTCACCCCTCCGTGAATCAATCCATTTCGGTAACACAAGTTGTCTTCCCGCAAAAGGCGGGATGTTTAACACAGGTTGGGACAACCTGTGATACTTGATTTGAAAGGAGTGCAAAAACTTGTTTTTGCTATCATTTGCAGCAACAAGTTGCTGCACTCCTTTGTTTCGGGCGGACGAAGAGGGATAAACCCTCTGCTACGCGTAGAGGAGCCTTTATAGCTCTGAAATTCTAATTTGTTATCTTAAAGGTAACGGTTGCCCCGTTTTTTGTTTCTTCTATTTGTGAGATATCAGTTTTTGAATTGAGTTCTTCTAAGAAGATTTTAAAATCATCAAAATAATCGTGGTATCCACACGCATGACAGAAGGGGCCAGTGAATTCAATTTTAAAATATTCTTTGTTTAATAAAAGAAATTTAGCTTCTGCCTCAGGTGCTCTGAACTTATTAAATTCTCTAACAGATTTCTCTATGTTTTCCTTGATAGAATCCATGTTTTATATTAAATGTCTATTTCACTCGTAATTGAACTATATGAACCTTTCGAACCTTTCCTTTTTCGCCTTGCATATGGGGCAGATTTCAGGCGGATCCTCCCGAGCACATAAATAGCCACACACTTTACATCTCCATACTGGTAATGATAGGGAAGGGACAGCTTCAGCAGTGGACTCAGGTTTCCCCTTTTTCCTTTCCTCCAAAAGCAGCCTCCTTTCAGGTATGGATCCCACCTTTTTATCTCCCTTTAAAACTTTCTCCGAAACGTAAAGGGCGCAGTAGCAGGCATCATATTCACTCAAATCAGGATCCCGGTAATCGCAAGGACAGATTATGTCTAAATCCTCCTCTTTTTTGCCTGAGGCTAATCTGCAAGGGCATGCCCAGTATCCATATCTTTTATCGTTTATGATCAGGCTTTTGACTAAATCCCTGGTAAATTCAACGTCCGGATTAAGATGGTATCCCCCTTCCTCAGCTTCTCGATTTAACCTTTCGTAAAGTTTCTGGATTTCTTCAACACTTACTTCAGTATCCTTCATTTACCTAACTCCCTTTTGATCTCATCCTCATCGAAACCCGATATACATTTCCGGTCGTCTATAACTATGGTAGGGAACGAACCCTTGGGATTATGGCGCTTGACTGTTTTCATCACCTCATCCCTTTCATTTTCTTCCAGGAGATCAACGTCTGTGTAATGGTACTCTACACCTAAGTCGTTCAGTAACCTCTTGGTTTTACGGCACCAACCACAGGTGCTCAGAGCATATAGTACGACCTGCCCTTTGCTTTTGCCTTTTACGTGTTTCAGATCCATAAATCTTCCTCCCCGTATTCTACAAGGCATCTCTAGACAGGTTTAACTACAATGATAGTTGTTCTGATCCAGAAATTCCTTATAGTCAGTTTGTTGTTCTTTCTGGACTTTTTTTCTTATTTTATTTATGCCGTAATTCTTCCGCAATTGTTTTAATTTCTGTTAAGCTTCGCTGCATTTCACTCCACCCATACCATAAGGCATAGTCCGGGTTAGCGTGGAAAGTTCCCTGGAAGGTCCTCATCCGGTGTTCCAGATACATAACAAACAACTTCTGTTCTACCAGGGTCGGTGCATCGTGAAAAGTAAGCAGATCCGGGAAAGGATATGCATAGCTTTCCGGTTTTGCAATAATGCCATCTTTATATAACCCAGCCACAGTTAGAATTCCCTCAGCCATTAGATGATCCGCTTCCTTGATCATCTGGTCCCCTTTTTCCAGTTCTCCCTTGGCGAAGTTAAGAGAATGGCACTGCCCGCACGTTTTTAACATCTTATCCCGTTCCTCTTCCCACTCCTCCTGAGTTAATCGTGCAACCTGGGCATCCTTTACCAGATCAAATCTTTTGGTGGGGTTTCCATCGGGATCAAGTACTCCCAGTGCTTGTAAAATTGTCGTCCGGTCGTCTGCCCACTTTTTGTCCTGGGGCATGGGTAGCCTTACAGCTAAAAATCCCCAGGCGGTTTTAACCGCATGGTTACCTTCCTGCATATGGCAGGTCTGGCAGGTAGGTGCAGCTGCATTTTCAGGAATTATATTACTTTGCTTTAACAAATATCTAACTCCATGCTTGGAGGTTGAATACATTTCCCATTGAGGGTGGTCAAATCCCATGTGGCAGGTCTGGCAGGCCTGGGGTTGCTTGGCTTCATTGACTGAAAAGAGGTGACGGGTGTGGCATGCATCACAGGAAGCTAATCCGAATCCCGCGCTATCCTTTTTTAGCTGTTTTATTTCACCTTTCATCTTGAGTCCAATTTTATGGCAACCACCACAGCCCTTCATTCCATCCATCAGCGCCATGGGCTGCCAGTGAGCGGTGGGCATAGCTATCATAACCGCCCAGGCCAGAGCATGTTTTCCCTCCTTGAATTGCTGAACTTGTGACTCGTGACACAAATCACAGGTCTCCGGGGTAGGAATCTTCACTTTCGCTACATTTTCGATGGAATTGTGTTCATCACCGTGACACATGGAACATTTAATACCCATCTGACCGTGCCTGCTCAACTGCCAATCAATAACGATATTTGGTGTGACGCTCTTGTGGCAGTCTACACACTCTTGTGCGATTGTGCTGGAGAAAAGGATAAAACTTCCAGCTATAACGGTAATTAATTTACTTAGCATAAAGCACCCTGCTAATTAGAGTTGATTGTATTTTTCTGATTCTCATTAAGTTTGCTCCTAAATACACTAATCAGCCTTGGATTCGAACCATATCCCCCACTTCTGCAACCATTTTATCTCTCAAATTTCTTCAAGCAAACCAGAGAACGTGTCGTGATGTTCCTCTTCATCGGCCAGAATCTTTTTGAAAAGCTGCTCGGTTGTCTGGTCTTTTTCTTTTATAGCCATTCCAATTATCTGTTTATAGAGTGCGATAGCGCCTTCTTCGTCTTTCTCGTCCTTTTCGAGCATCTCTTTAAGTGTCTCCCCAATAAAAATGGGATCGGGTTTGGTTGTCGGGGTTCCTCCCAGATAAGCCAGTCTCTCCGCTATATCCTCGGCGTGCTTCATCTCGGTTACGGCTATGCTTTTTAATTCATCCTTTACTGCAAATGCTTTAACACCTTTCCAGAGAACATGCTGCCACATATATTGAATTGAAACCTGAATTTCCCTAGCTATGGCCTGGTTTAAAAGATCCAGTAGTTCTTTGGATGCCATTTTTTATCTCCTTTATTTTTTGGTTGACCAGAGTCCGTGAACGTTGCAGTACTCTCTTGTCTTATGCACTTCCTCAGAAATTTCGAATTCAGCTTCAGGTTTTTCACCTGGTTTCAGAAATTTTCTGAATGTCCCCTTGTCAGTATGAACTGCTACCCATTCGATATAGTGCTTTTCCTCCATGGGGTGAGGAACTGAACCGACTTTCACTTTGATCCCTTTATCAGTTTTTTCGACTACAGGGACATGCTTTTCCTTGCCTTGCTCCTCTGTCTGTTCCTCCATAAGTTTCATGGGTTGATCGCAGCATACCACTTGGCCTGCACCCTCATGTAAAACCTCCACTATGTTGCCGCAGACCTCGCACTTATATACCTGGAGTCTTTTGGTCATATCGCACCTCCTTATTTACATTTTCTTTATATCCTCCAGGATAGCTTGTAGGTCATCCTCATGCTCCACCTCGTCTGTTAGGATCTCCACAACCATGGGATAGGTGATAGGGTCTTTGTCCTTGGTCATCTCGGCTAACTTGTTGTAGACATCGATGGCACACTGCTCGCCTTTGATGTTTTGTGCAAGAATAGCTTTAACTGAAGGATCCTCAGGAGCTTCATAACCGCAATTGGTCATTTTATACCAGTCCTCTGGCTTGAGGATTGGGGTTCCGCCCAGCTGCAGGATTCTGGTTACCAGTATTTCCGCATGCCTGAGCTCATCGCCTGCGTGTTGATCCAGCTCAGAAACCACTTCACCTCTCATCGGACCGGTGACCACCTTAGCTCCGATCCAATACTGGTAGTAGGCCAGCCACTCATCTGCCAAAGCCTTGTTAAGTAACTCAATAAGTTTGTTCACATCCAGACCCACAATTTCCCTTCCTTTTGTTCCCATTTGTTACCTCCTTTCTTTTATTATTTTTCCTCTCTCTTTTTATTAAAAATATATTTCTCAATCATTTTTGTAAAGCCTTTTTTAACTTAACTTCCAATTCTGCCAATGAACCTGTTAATGCCCGAAGTCCATTATTCAGGTTCCAACAATACGAATCTCTCTGTGTTTAACCCAGATCTGTTCTGCTAACTTATCCAGCGATTTCAAATCCTCTTCTTGGGGATAGCCTTTCACCACAACCGGCTCAATCATTTCAACTTTGAGGTTGGTTAGGATACCCTTAATCTGTTCTGTCATCTTTCCACCCCAGCCGTAGGAGCCGATTATGGATGCAAATCTGGTCTTGGGTCTTAAGGCATTGACTAGATATGTGGCATAGACCGCGGCAGGATGGGGACCAGCTAAAACCGTAGGGGAGGCGATAACTATGGTGGCTGCATCCACCAGAGCCATAGCAAGCTCACCGATGTCAGTTGTGATTAAATTATATGGTTTAACAGTTATCCCTTTTTTGACCAATGTATCCATCAGGTGATCAACCATCCTGTGAGTGCTGCCGTACATCGAGACATAAGGAATAACCACCTCATTTTTAACTTCATCTGAAACCCAATCCCGGTAAGCATCGAGAATGAATTCTGGCTTGTCATATACCGGACCATGACTGGCTGCAACTATCTTTATATCCAGATCTTTTATCTTCTCCAAATTCTTTCTGATAGGAGTTCTGAAGGGCATCATAATCTCAGCGTAATATCGTTTGGCTGCTTTGTACACTTTTGCTTCATCTTTTACAAACAGATCACTGGTTGCCAGATGCGACCCAAGAAAATCGCAGGAGAAAAGAATTTTATCTTCTCTTAAATAGGTGAACATGGTTTCCGGCCAGTGAACCCAGGGGGCATAGATGAACTCCAGGGTCCTGTCACCCAGGGAGATAGTTTCTGAGTCTTTGACGGTAATGAATTTCTCGTCAGGAATCGGCATTAGGTCTGTGAGCATACCTTTGCATCTGGGGTTGGTAACGACTTTTGCATCTGGATAAGCTTTAAGAACCTCAGGTATTGATCCGGAATGATCCCCTTCGGCATGATTCGCGATTACATAATCTATCTTTTTGATTCCTAATTCCTTAAGGTTACTTATCAATTCATTTTTCTTAGGGGGATAAACGGTGTCTATTAAGGCGGTTTTTTCACTTCCCTTTATCAGGTAGGCGTTATAGCTTGTCCCATCCGGAAGAGGGATCAGCTCGTCAAATAACTTTCTGTCCCGGTCCTG
>JBARPA010000084.1:0-3025 GCA_049642665.1 Candidatus Zixiibacteriota bacterium | reverse complement strand
CCTCTTATCAGCACCGCCGCCTATGTCTATGTGTACAAGGCGCTGAACGCTCCAAAGGAGTTTATCGGTTTCGTCATCCTGGGCGGCACCATGACCGCTTACTGGATGAATGTGTTGTGGCACATGGCCGCCCAGTTCTACTGGGAAAAGGAGATCGGGAACTTAGAACTCTATCTGATCGCGCCTGTCTCCCGAATGTCCATACTTCTCGGTATGGCATCCGGAGGGTTTGTATATGCTACGGCCAGAGCTATCTCCGTATTCATCACCGGCAGCCTGATCTTCAAGGTCAATTTCTCCGTGATACAAATTCCCAAACTGATCCTGCTTTTCATCCTGACATTGATAGCCCTTTACGGCCTGGGAATGCTCTTCTCATCATTGTTTATGCTCTATGGCAGGGAAGCCTGGCACGGAGTGAATCTTTTCCAGGAGCCCGTTTATTTCTTGTCCGGATTCTACTTCCCGGTGAGAAATCTGGGATTTGCCACAGCCTTAGCCGCATCCTTTATCCCCTTGACCCTGGGGCTGGACGGGATGAGACAATTGGCCTTTAAAGCTGGCCCCGAATCGGGCTTTCTGAACGTCAATCTGGAGATAGGGATACTTATATTCCTGTGCGTTTTCTTTCTGATCGCGTCACATTTCGCCTTAAGATATATGGAGAATCTGGGCAAGAAACAGGGGAGGTTAACCTTAAGATGGCAATGATTGGCTCATGGAAAACGGTTCACGGTTCACTGAAAACAGTAAACAACAAAAAATTATAATGCAAGATCATTATTTCTATGAATAAAGGAGACCAAATGGAAAAAATGTATGACATCTTTGCTGACTTCTATGATGAAGTGCATAAGGACTATATTCAGGATATACCCCTGTGGACCGAATATGCCCGAAAATGCGGATCTCCGGTTCTGGAACTGGCCTGCGGCACAGGAAGAGTCCTTATCACTCTGGCAAAAGAAGGATTTGAGGTCACTGGCCTGGATTCCAATGAGAGTATGTTGAAAAAAGCAAAAGAAAAAATCAAAAAGGTACCTGAGGAAGTTCAAAATAGGATAAAATTGATCAAATCAGATATGACCAACTTTCAACTAAAAGATAAGTTCAATCTGGCTTCGATTGTGTTCAACTCCTTTCAGCACCTGTTAAACATTCAGGAGCAGGACAACTGCTTAAAAGCTATTCATCGCCATCTTAAGGATAAAGGCAGACTGATCATCAGTGTCTTTTATCCGGACTTAACTCGTCCGGAGGGAGTCATCCGCAAGGAGGATTATAAGCTAATACAGGATTTTCCTGAAAAAGACGACAAAACCGAACTTTTCTGTTACCAGTATTTTAATCACAAAAAGCAGGAAACAGATGTTAGTTATCTTCTGGATACCCAAAAACCGAATGGCCAATTGCTAAGAAAAAAGATGGGCTTCACTATACATTATTTCTTCCCAATTGAATTTGAAAGGATGCTTATTTCAAATGGTTTCGTGGTTGAAGATTTGTTCGGAGATTACGATAAGTCAGAGTTTACCCGCAGATCACCATTTATGATCTTCGTTGCAAAAAAGGGATAGCTCTGCTGAGGATTATGGAGAAAAACGAAGTATGAAGATTTCAAACATCAAAGATGATCTGAGAACGGTCAGGCTTTCCAGCTGGCTGGGATGGGCTATGGAGTCTAACTGGGCTGATCCCCTGCTTTTTGCCATCTATTCGATTATCAGACCTATCGCTTCATCCCTGATTTTGGTTTTTATGTATCTGGTGGTAACCAGAGGAGAGACAGGTACTGATCTTTTTGCCTATATCTATGTGGGCAATGCCTTTTTTATGTATGTCTACAACGTGCTCTTTGGGATTTGCTGGGTTATTCACGATGACCGGGAACACTATCAGATGATAAAGTATATCTACATATCTCCTATCAGGATGTATTACTACCTTTTCGGAAGGGGCACTGCCAAGATGATCGTCACTACCATGGCAGTGATTATCACCATCGCTTTCGGGATGATTATTCTGAATGTCCCCGTGGACCTGGCCTCCGTGAATTACCCTCTTCTGTTTCTTATCGTTTTAATCGGTCTTTTCATCATTGCCTGCCTGGGCATACTCCTGGCAGGAGTAACCCTGCTCACTGCCCATCACAGCTGGTATCTGACCGAGGGGGTTGCCGGAATATTCTATCTGGCCTGCGGAGCCATATATCCCATAGACATTCTGCCCATCTGGCTGCAGTATCTTTCTAAGGCTTTGCCTTTAACTTACTGGCTGGAGCTCTTGAGACGGGCTGTCCTGGGCAAAAGCTTAAGCATCACCTTAGGTCACTATTCGAATTGGGAGCTGATGATAATAATGCTTCTCACCACTCTTGTTCTAGCCCTGTTTTCGCATTATATTTATAGATCACTTGAGAGGGTCGCCAGAAAGCATGGAAAGATCGACCAGGTAACAAATTATTGAGAAAACTAAAATTATGGATATACTGACTCATGGTCTGATCGGAGCGACACTTTCCGGACTGTTTCTGAAAAGAGTCGATCCCGCAGTCGCTGCTGTAACTCTGATCAGCTCCTCTGTGATACCGGATATAGACTACGTGGTCAGGTTCTGGGGGATGACCGATTATCTCAAACATCACCGGGGAATAACCCATTCCATCCTGGGAGTGATAGCTCTTTCCCTGATTCTGGCATCAATCGTCAAGATATTTTCCAGATCAACAAGCTACTGGACCATTCTTTCCTTATGTCTTTTAGGTTCTTTTATCCACATCCTTTTTGATCTAACTAACGCTTATGGCACACAGATCCTTTTGCCCTTCACTAAGCATAGATATCATCTGGACTGGCTTATGTTAATTGATTTACCCATATTTTTCATTCTCATATTAGGCTCAATCCTGGTATGGACAAAGAGAACTTATTCGTTTCAAGTTGCAGCCATAGTGTTTATTATAATCGCTTTGTACATCGGATTCAGAGCAGTGACGCAGGCAAGAGCCGAAAGCTGGGTCAAAAGC
>JBARPA010000083.1:0-6624 GCA_049642665.1 Candidatus Zixiibacteriota bacterium | reverse complement strand
GGCTTAAGTCAACACCATCCACTGCCGTAATCCATTCCTCTCCTTCAACCGGGGGCAAAGTGTCTGGTGGGGGACTACCTGTTTCACCAAGGACCTCAACAATGTCAAATGCATACTTTATCGCCTTCTCTTCCGGTCCTTCAGCTCCATATAAATCGGCCGCGGACTTAGACAAGAGCAAGCGTGCATCAATGAACTGCGAACTCTGAGTCAAGTAGTTTGCCAGAGTTCGATAGTAGATCTTTTCGGTCTTTGATATACCAATGGAATCTGCTACAAAAAAGCATGCTCTGTTAGGAATACCAGAATTTATGTGTACCCCACCCCAATCTCCCTCCTCTGTATTAGGTAAGTATTGGTATTCACTCATCTTAGTAGGCTGCTTATTTCCTTCTGGAACGTTTCCACTAGCTGGATTTTCCATATCTCGTAGGGCATCGCCCGGAATTCCTGGGGTGAAAACATTTTCTCCTATCAACCAGTTGCCACCTGCTCCCTCTGCGTAGAACTCAACCATTGCTCCAAACACGTCTGAAAACGATTCATTCAAAGCCCCAGGCTGATTCTCATAGATCAGATTTGCAGTATGCTGAGTTACGCCATGTGTTAGTTCATGTGCTGCAACATCGAGTGCCCCAATAATGTTACTGAATGTAGATCCATCCCCATCGCCAAAAATCATTGATTTTCCGTTCCAGAAGGCGTTATTGTAATTTGTCTTGAAATGGACAACAAAAGGCGTGTTCATACCATTTCCATCGATGCTGTTTCTGGAAAGCACATTATTGTAGTAATCATATATTTCCCCCGCATAGTAAGAGGCGGTAACGGTTGCTTTGTCAGGCCAGGAATTTGGATTTGTTGAAGTCACATGATAAAGCTGATCATCAGTGTTTCGTGCGTCTAAGGTCCAAACCACTCCAACCGGATCATTGGGCATGGTTGAAGCGGAGTTGTTGAACATCGGTTTGGAAGCATCTATCATATAATAGTTGGAACCAATTTGATAGAGGTTCACAGTTCTGGTCTGATTATGCAAATCAACACCAGAACCTGTCACAGGTCCGTCATTATAGGCTCTGGTTACTCTGTGCAGGAACTTCCCTTGGTGCGCATCAATAAAATAGAACCCGTGGTTCAATAATCCATCTGTGATGTCAACAAGCCAGGCTAAGTGAGGAACCTTATCTTCAGTGTGATAGATCACCAATTTGACCTCAAGTATCTGCCACTGGTCTTTAGCGATAGTTATATGGTCTCTGGTCACTTGAATGGCTCGCTCTTTGGCAATTGTAGGGGTAATCTCAGTCAGGTTTGAGGGTGTAGACGCGTATCTCCCATTGAAGCAGTCTATGGAATTATCGGTTCTTAAGTGGACATAGATATCTCTTCCCCACACCTCGATACCTTTGTACATCTGCTGATATCTCAGATGCTTCATCCCCAGCTTATCCTCACTAAAAGAGATCTGCTCAAACTCCTCCTCGGGGTTCTCAAGACTCAATAGTATGCGATTCTCGTGTAAGAATCCCAGAGCAAGGTTGTCAAGCATTTTGTCTGATAACTTAGGCCTGGTGGGGTCGTCGGGGATAGGTTCCAAGTTTTCTCCCGTAATGAAAATCGGTGTTCGGTTTTTCCTATCCCAATAGATCTTTAAAGTTCCCTCGGAGACCTGGTAAAGCCTTTTATAATTTTGTCTCTGGCCAGATGAAAGAAACTTGGGAGCCTTCAGCTTTCCAAGTTTACCGGCTCTGTAATCTTCTTTCCAGTCTCGAAATCTTTGTCTGATTAACTTAAACGCTGAGTCCACTTCGCCAATTTTGAATGAGCTAAGTTGGCTCGAATATACCTTTTTCTCTTTTTGCTCAAACGGGCTCTGAGGTGTTAGTGTGGACGCTTTCTTCTGGGAGTAGGCTTTACCTTCAAGGAAAAAAGACAATATGACAGTCAATACCAAAATGTACTGCAATTTCTGGTTCATAAGCACCTCCTATTAAGGGTCTTATTAATTAAAGTCTAGTACTATCTTCCCTTCAGACAGTTAACATCTGATGATTTTGACTACATGTTTATTTTATGTTTCAATTAGAAGATTGTCAAGGAATTTCTGCCTATATTGTATATTGAAATTAGGATAGTTCCACCACCTTTCGTTTAGAGGATAAAAACAAGAAGGGACTAAAATGTAATAAGAAATTAGCTACGAAATTCTTTCTAATTTTTCAGCTAATAGGAGAGGAAAGAGATTTAAAAAATTTTGTACTACAAATAGCGTTACATCACTATTTAGCCTGAAGCAATTCAGAGATTTTTTCTCTTCTTCTTTCCTTTGACATCCGCTTCATTACCGGATTCCAGTCACCATATAATTCCTTGTGAAAAGGAGGTTTTTGGGTTTTATATATTATCCCCAATGGCAGTTTATCAGTTCTTTTTGCCACTTCCATAGCTTGATCAAAGTCAGCGGGCATCTGTTCCATAATTTCCACCAGTTTATTATATTTCTGATAGGTATTGTAAAAGCTGACACAGGGCTGCAAAACGTCCACAAAGGAAAAGCCCTCATGCTCTATTGCCTGAGCCATTATATCGGAAAGATGCTCCAGCTTTACCGGATATCCCCTGGCAACAAAAGTAGCTCCGGCTTCCAACATCAAAGCTAATGGGTTCAAAGGCTCCTCTATACGTCCTCTGGGTGTGGATGGTCCTTTAAAGCCTTTGTAGCTGGTGGGAGTATATTGTCCGGTGGTGAGCCCGTAAACGCTGTTGTCGTGCACTATTACCGTTATGTCTGCGTTTCTTTTGGCAGCAAATATCATATGGGCTATGCCCTCGCCAAAGGCGTCCCCATCTCCGGCAAATGCAACTACTTTCAAATCAGGGTTAGCTATCTTCATACCCTGGACAGTGGCCATTGACCTCCCGTGTATTGAATACAGCCCGCTGAGTTTAAGATAGTCGAATATCTTTCCATGACAGCCAATGCCAGCGGAGACAACAATCCTATCCCTCCCACTTCCCTTCTCCTCAAGCTTTCTCACTGTCTTTTTAAAGGCGCTGAAAAGCCCAAAATTACCGCAGCCCGGACACCAGGTGTTTTCCGCGTAAGTGGTCAGATCGTCCATTTTATGCCACCCCCTTTATTTTCAAAGCTAATTCCTGGGGATCAAATGGTCTCCCATCATATTTTTTAATAATTGCCTTAGATTCTATGCCTATCTTTTCCTTAAGCAACGATGCAAACTGGCCGGTGCAGCTTTGCTCCACTACTATCACCTGGTTTCCTTTATATTTCTCAAGCTCCCAGAAAGGCAAAGGCTCAAGATATACTGGCTGAACTACTGTGGCTTCAATATTACCGATTCTAAGCGCTTCCAGGACGCTCAGTGTGGTTGAACCATAGGTGAAAATCACAGGACCCTTGTCACCGAAAACATTTACAGTATGTACACTCTTTAAATGTTCTACAATCGCCTTTGTTTTTCTGCTCCTTTTATCCTGCATTCTGGTGATGGTCTCAGGGTCTTCTGTGGTTATTCCTGATTCATCGTGCTCGTAACTATCCCATTTTATAAGTTCATTTGAGGGTGGGAACAAAAGCGGGGATACGCCATTATCTGTATCCAGATATCTTTTATATTCACCTGTCTTGTGCATTAAAGGCTGGGGCAATTTTGCACTGTTTACGTCTATATCCACAGTCATTCGGGACTCAGCCAGATGCTTCTCGGTAAGCAAAATACCCGGGGTCTGAAAACGCCAGACCAGATCCAGCATCTCAGCGGCAAGATAAAATGCCTCCTCCATACTGCCGGGAGAGGCAACGATGCGGGGAAACTCTCCATGACCCTGATAAATGGCAAAGTTTAGATCCCCCTGGCTGGTATAGGTGGGCACCCCTGTAGACGGTCCGGGCCTGGAGCCCAGATAGCATAAAAGCGGTGCCTCCACCATTCCTGCCAGAGAAAAAGCCTCTTCCATCAGCGCAAAACCTCCTCCACTGCTCCCCACCATTGTCCTTGCACCTGCAAAGATCGATCCGATTGCCATGTTTGCCACCCCGATCTCGTTTTCAGGATGAACTGTGGGAAGTGATATATCTTTAGAATTGGATGCAAGGGTGTGCAGTACGGTTGACGATGGTGTCATAGGATAAGCATAATAGACATCCAGCCCACCTGCCGCAGCTCCTAAGGCTATGGCTTCATTGCCTGAAATTATTGGCCTTTCCTTATCCCCTTCTTCTAACTTGAATTTGGCTCCAATTTGAGAATACAAAAGATCATATATGGTCATCGCATAAGCAATGTTATTTTCGATGTCCCGGGGATACTCCCTCTGTATTGCCTCCTTTAAACACTCTTTATCACATCCAATAGCAGCAGCCATTGCTGCAACCGCTCCCACCCCCAGCCTTAAATTGGGATTGGGGTATTTCTGAGCTTCCTCAGTCAATGCTACACCCACCCCTTCTGCATCTCCAAGCGTATCGGAGTTATAGACTAAAATGCCTTCACCTGTCAGATCATCCTTATGCAGCTGGTAACTCTTTTTATCCAGTGCCACCACTAGATCGGCTTTGTTATAATGACTTTTGATCTCTCTTGTAGCTGTACTTATAACAGAGAAATTATGACCTCCTTTAATCAGACTCTGGTAATCGTCCATATTGAAGATCTGACGTTTCATACCAGCAAATAAACTAGCAGCAACCGAACCTGCCTTTCTCACCCCCTCACCTGCCTTGCCTCCGACAATAAAAGTGAATACATCCTTTTTCATAGTAGTCTCCCCCATGTTTTAGATTTCCTGAGATAGTTATGCATTTCTCCAACCCACCCCATAATCTCTCATTTCTTTTTGCAGCAATAAATAAAAGATATCAGCATTGACAATCTTTATTATTTTTAAAATGCCTTACAAACTCATCTATTTTCGTTTTTATCTCGTCTCTTACCTTCCTGAAAACTTGAGTTACCTCTTTTTTTCTCCCTTAGCCTCTGCTGGGTCCTCAAAATTCCAGTTCAATCTTTTTCCTGCTTTGCCATTAAAAATTGGACAGACATCTTTGGCATTTTCACCACATAAAGTTATTACGTAATCAAATTCAAGACTAAAAAACTCCCCTATTGATTTGCTTCGCTGTTTTGAGATATCGATTCCCATCTCCATCATTACTTTTTTGGTTGAAGGATGAATGGGGGTTGGCATTGCTCCCGCACTAAATGCCTTAAATTTATTACCATAAAAGTGTCTCACCAACCCTTCAGCCATCTGGGAACGACAGGAATTGGTGGTGCATAAAAACAGAATATTCTTTTTACCACCCATTTCTCAAAATCGCAATATTTCCAGTTAAATCTAAAAATTCAAAGAACTGAGATAACTTTACATAAGAATATAGCTGAAGGTGTAACTGTTCTCAACCTCTCTATTTTCCTTTCAATTCAATCAAATCCCGCATCTCCTGTAAGTTTTTAGTCAGCTCCCACCAGCCTAACTTGAAGGCAGCGTAGTCCGGTCCGGACATGGCGGAGGCATACCGCACCGAGTTAGCGTAGAAGAGCCACTGTTTTATCCACTTTTGCTCGATGGCTTGGTCAAAAGGATTGGATTGATCTGCCAGACCTTTATTCCAGGCCTCAAGCAGAAGCTTTGTGGAGGCTAATACCATTTTATCGGATTCCGCAAGGGTATTATTAAATTTGTCAAAATGACCGTCAACCCAGCTGGTGCTGTGACAGGATTGGCAAACCTTTTTCATCTCGGTTTGGCGAAGCATCTGCTCTTTCTCATCGATCAGATATTCAGAAGCTAATTCGCCAGTAAAAGTTGTGGGCAAAGAGAGGTCATCTTTGTTTTTAATATCGTATGTCTTACCACTCTTGGGTTGGGGATGAGAATAAATGGCACCCAGTATTCGAACCCATAACCTTTTGCCAAAATCGTGCGTTCGGGATACGATCTCCTCTTCATCCGAAGTAACAAGCAGGCTGTTGTGACAGGAAGCGCAGGTGGGTGCTTGGAAATCCTTGCCCACCTTCCAGGGCACATTGCCCCAGTTCCATTCCTGCTTTTTGGATTCGAAGATGTTTCCGTGTTTGCTTTCTTTGTAAATATTATACCCAGGCACGTCCGGCTCAAGATGACATTGAGCACAAGTGTAAGGCTTCCTGGCTATCTCAATGGAAAAGGAATGTCTGGGATGACAGGCGGTGCACGCTCCCAGACTCCCATCTGGATTTGCTCTTCCTACACCTTGATTGGGCCAGTTAGTAAGGTGGGGAACATCGATTTCCCCCAAATTGGTGGATACCTGTTTCAATCCTTCAGATTTAATCCTGGTACCATGGCAAGCATAGCAGGTCTCCCATTTGGTATTATCAGATGCTTTGAGGTGGACTATCTCATTATCATTTACTTCTTTTACGCTGGTGATTGTCTCAACCAGATTGTTATAAACAGGATTTTTTTGAAGAATGTCTAAGGCATGAGCTTTTTTGCTTTTGGAATACTGCTCAACTTCAACCGAATGACATGTTTTACAATCATTTGGAGAAACGATTACATTAACCTGATATCCGAAGTGTTCGAAATTGTCCTGATGAACTGAAGGATTCAAGC
>JBARPA010000082.1:0-4812 GCA_049642665.1 Candidatus Zixiibacteriota bacterium | reverse complement strand
TGAGCCATACTCCCGGCCAAACCCGACAAAATATAGAATATTAAAAATCTGAGATGTCCTAATTTATCCTCCACGTTATCCCCGAAGATCCATAGATAAAGCATGTTTCCCCCCAGATGCAGCAACCCTCCATGTAAGAACATGGAAGTTATTAAAGTGAGGGGAACAGGAAAGGCCAGCTGGGGAGTCAGTTCCTGACCATGCATTATCTCGTAGGGAATAGCTCCGTATTTCACAATGAAAGGCTCAAAGTATGAACCCTGAATCAGCTGATATATATAAACCAGAATATTAATAATGATCAATCCCGTGGTGATTACCGGTCTGCGATAGGAGGGGATATCATCTTTTATTGGAATCATAATCTTTTTATCTTATCACTTTGAATTTACGTTCAACTGTTTTCTGGTTTCCAGCCTGATCCCTTACCACAATTTTCAGGGTATGCCATCCCCAGGACAAAGGCTGGGAAGGCCTGGTTTTCAAAATCCCTTTTTCCGGATCATATTCGGGAATAATCCACTGATCATCCACGGTCACCGTGATTCCACCCCTGATGTCAAGGCCGGAAAGATCCTCCCATATTTTTGAATATATCAGAGGTGATCTGTTTTTAATCCTTTGCCATCTTTTCGGATAGATTATTTTTATCCGGGGAGCCCTCAAGTCTTCCAGAAGAGCATAACCTGAGAGTTGTCTTACCTTTCCTGAGACAGTCTTCTCATCAGAATCTAACTCATTGCCCACAAAGCGCCAGCTTCTGTTTTTGTATTCATATAAAGCCAGTTTTTCAGGGTTGAATTTTTCACCTTTGTAGGATAAAGAAATCCAGGCATATTTTGCAAATGGAACATCCTTCGGTTCAAAGGAATAAACTTCACATTTTTTTCCTAATCTTATTCTGGGAGAACTTTTTTCTATTTTCAATTGGATATCTTTATATACTGCCCCGGAATCTATTCTTATTTTAGCCATATCATCCTGGGATACAGCCTCCCCTCCATAGAGAGTGGTGGCAATCGATAAGGGGATTTCGTTGACAAAGGTTGCGGAATCCCCAAACACGCTCTGACACCTGACCTTGAGCATCAACTCTTTGGCTTTTGTTTCAGAGAAGGGATAGACAGCTTTATAGCTTTTCTCATCTATCTCCCTCATAAGAAGAGGTTGAAATTCAAAACCCCCCACCTTAAGGGAGAGCTCCGGCTTTTTGCTTAAGATGGAATTAAATCCTAATCTGAAGTTCAGAAAACCATCCTCAAAACAATAATCCAGGTCCAATTTGATCTCATCTATTCCTGGATTAGCTATTATCCCGCTGGAGCCCAAAACAAAGTATGCCGGATTAGACTCAAGGCCTGAATCATCTTTGGCTTTTACCCGGAAAAGGGAGGGCACCTTGACATCCTCCACCCAGAAAAATTCGTTTCCCTCTGAACTGTTTATTAATTTTTTCCTGTCCCAGGTCAATTTCTCTATTGGAGAAGTATCAATTTCCATCTCAGAGTATCTACCATTGTCAATTACTTTCCCTTTAATCTCATACCCTCCTGCAGATTTGGCTATCTCAGTTATTTTAATTTCAGGCTTTTTGTCAAAAATCACAGAAAAACCAGCTGAGGATAAGTTACCCCATACATCCTCAACCGTAACCCTGATCCTATGAGTACCCTGCGTGTATATTTTTTGGGACAGGCTGTCTGACTTCTCAGTATTTACTATCCCCTTATCCGGCTCAGAGGCTGTATACAAGTTCAGCTCATTGCCCAAATTCACATATAGTTTGTAAAAATGCCCTTTACCTTGATTGAGAAGTTGAAAATCCCTGTCAAGAGTCACCATCCAGGTAGTTTCAAAATTCAAGGTGTCATACCGGGAGGAAAAGATGAGCTCATTATCCAGATAAAGTGAGGCTTTGTAAATACCCAATTTCCTTTTATTCATTCTATCATAAGCTGATATCTCCAAACCAATTTTACCGGAGAGAATGGGTTTTTCTTTCAGAGCATAACTTTCTCCGGTGGAGTCAGGAATCAGATTAAGAATTGCCACTTCCTCTTTACCTTCCACATATGAATTTATCCCCATGGGTCTGAAGACGATCTTTTTGATCACAGGAGGTAGAGAATCTGCAACCCAGAAGCCGTGTTTCAGAGGATTTAAGGGCTGGTTTTTATCATCCCTCAGCTCAAAGTGAAGATGGGGTGCACCTGCTCCGGTCTCGCCGGAGAAACCGATAAGCTCGCCTTTTTTTATTCTCATCTGGTCTTTATCCAGGAAAATGTTTTGAAAATAGCTTTTTGACTTCAGTTGTTCTTTTTCCACAAATTCCTTTATCCCAGGTGAGAAATCGGAAAGATGTCCGAAAAGTACCAATCTTCCGTCATCCAGCTTCAGGTAAACCGCCTTTCCGTATCCCCACCAGGAGGTATAGATTCTGAAGACCCATCCGGATTCAGGAGCCATCACCTTAAATCCTGTCTTTTTTTGAGTGGGGATATCGATACCGGAATGAAAATGAAAGTTTCTATATTCGCCGAAAGCAGAGGAAAGCTTCCTGAATTTTTCTATGGGCCACAAATAGTTAGGGACATCCTGAGTTTTTACCGATATCGGAAAAACATAGAGAAGAAAAAAAAATGAGATGATAGTCTTTTTTAGCATATCATTTATTATATAAATCTAATTAATCTCTTTGTCAAATTGAAATTTTAGAGTAAAAATTCACTTGATAAATAACTATTGTTCCGTATATTACAATGAATTATAGGTAATCAAGGAAACAAAGGAGTAAATAAGCCATGATGAAAGCAATGCGAAAGCTGACCAAGTCGATTATGTGGATAGTAATAGTTGCATTTGTGGGGACAATAGTTTTTGCCTGGGGTATGCAATTTTCAGGTAGAAAAGAACAAAAATACGGGGTGGTGGGCAGCATCAACGGGACGGAAATACATATTAGCAATTTCCAGAGAGTTTTTCAGAATAACCTGAAAAAAGTTAGCTCGGAATATCCGGATGAGATGCCGGATGAGATAGTCAAAAAGGTGAGAGACAATACCTGGGAAAACTTCATCTTTGAATTCCTGATGGCAGAGGAGATTGAGAAAAGAGGAATAAAATTAACCAATCGAGAGGTATACGAGTACCTTAAAAGATTTCCTCCTGAGGAGATAAGACAAGCTGAGGTCTTTATGACCGAGGGGAAATTCGATTATAATAAATATGTGAAAGCTTTGGCTGATCCCAGGATTCCCTGGGGCCAGTTGGAGGCCATGATCCGTCCCCAGCTTAAAATGGCCAAGATTCAGGAATTAATCGGTGGAGTGGCCCGGGTAAGTGAGGAAGAGGTGAGAAAATCCTGGATAGACGAAAATCAAAAGGTTAAAGTCGGCTATACTCTTGTCTCGCCAGATGAGATTCCTCCCCAGATGCTCACAGTAACATCAGATGAAATGATGGAGTTTTATAACAAACACTTAGATCTTTTCAAGTTGAAAGAAAGAGCCAAGTTAGAATACATAAGATTTGGTATAAAGCCCAGCTCTGCTGACGAAGAGAAGGTCAAAGCTGAGGCTCTGGAGATAAAAGAACTTCTGGATGAGGGTGAGGATTTCGCCAGCATGGCTGAGGAATATTCCCAGGATGAGGGCTCTGCATCTCAGGGAGGTGATCTGGGCTGGTTCGGAAAGGGAGATATGGTGGAACCCTTTGAAAAGGCAGGTTTCTCTTTAGAAAAAGATGGAATCTCAGATCCAGTAAAAACTCAATTTGGCTGGCACCTGATTAAGCTTCATGATCGCAAAAAAGAAAAAGAAGAGGAGAAGATAAAAGCCAGCCATATACTGCTAAAGGTGAAACCCTCTGAGCAAACCATAGAGAGAATAAAATCGGATGCGGAATATCTAGTGGAAAGGGTAAGGAAGGAAGGTTTTACCCAGATTGCTCAAGAGGAAAGTTTAAGTATCTCTCAGACATTGTTATTTCAGAAGGGGGATTTCATAAGTGAACTTATCGGCGCCAATGAACAAGCCCAGGAATTTGCCTTCCAAAAAAATGTGGGTGAGATAAGCGAGCCGGTTGAGACCAACCGAGCATTCTATGTTTTCCACCTGATGGAGAAACTGCCACCGGGAATCCAGTCCTATGAGGAAGTCAAAGAGGTTTTAGTAGAAGAGGTTAGAACAGAAAAAAGAAAAGAGTTAGCCTTCCAGAAAGCAGATGAGATTCAAGCCGAAGCACTTAAGCAAAACGAACTCAAAAAGGCATCTCAGAAATTCGAACATGAAGTGAAGCTCACCGGAGAATTCAGCAGAAATTCCTATATTGCTCAATTCACCCCCGAGGTCATGGGTGCTGCTTTCGCTCTGATACCTGAGCATAAAATCTCCCCTCCCATAAAAACGGAAAGGGGATCATACGTTTTGGAACTGGTCTCAAAATCGGATATAGACGAGACTGCCTTCGAGTCGGTTAAGGATTCTCTAAAAACCGAAATGCTGAAGCAAAAAAAGGTGGAGACATTCCAGCTCTGGTATACACAGCTCAAAGAGAAGGCTGAGATCGAGAACTACTTGGACGATTATTTTCCCTACTATTAAGTTTCACATAAGTGATGGCGCCAGAGTAGGTAGCTCTGGCCTTCTGACCCAAAACTAAGTGTACAAGGTCAGGAGACCTTGTCCTGCCCGATGACAGGTCAAGGATTCATGCTTGCCAGATCGCATACCTTTTTTACGTTATATCCTGATATCGATCCGTTGTAAATTTTATTCTTCGGTTAGAGGCGACCATTCTTTTGTTGGTGGTGGA